>NZ_JBEEAC010000050.1:0-32458 GCF_040120695.1 Plantactinospora sp. B6F1
CGACCAGCGGAAACCTACACACCATCCCTCAACCCACACCCCTACAACTCGAAATCCTGGACCTACTCGACGTCAACCCGCTGGAATGGTGCTGACGATCGCCGACGTGCGGAATACGGGCCTAGCGTCAGGGACTGGCGTCAGGGGCGCCGGACTGGCTGGCAGCAACCGGCCGAGCAGGTGTCCCAGGCCGGCAGCGTACCCAGCCGGCGCCGCGCCGCCGGATCGGCCGGGTCGAGCCGCTCGGTCACCAGTTCCCGGACCATCGCCACGAACCTCGGGTCGGTGCCCGGGGTGCCGGCCCGGGCGAAGTCGAGGCCGAGCTCCTTGGCGGTCGTCGCCGCCTCGGTGTCCAGGTCCCACACCACCTCCAGGTGGTCGGAGACGAATCCGATCGGGCTGACCGCCACCGAGGTGACACCGTCGGCCGCCAGCGCCCGCAGGTGGTCGTTGACGTCCGGCTCCAGCCACGGCACCTGGGGCGGGCCGGAACGGCTCTGCCAGACCAGGTCGTAGCGGAGGTCGGGGGCGGCCCGCTCGGCCACCAGCGCGGCGGTCTCGCGGAGCTGCGCCTCGTACCGGCCGCCCTGCGGGCCGGCGGACGCGGCCATCGAGACCGGGATCGAGTGGGCGGTGAAGACCAGCCGGGTGCTGTCCCGCCGGGCCGGGTCGAGGGTGTCCAGCGCGGCCGCCACCGCGTCGGCGTGCGGCTCGACGAATCCGGGATGGTCCCAGTACTGCCGCAGCTTGTCGATCCTCGGCGCGTCCGGGCCCACCGCCGCCCGGGCGGACGCGATGTCGTCCAGGTACTGCCGGCAGGAGGAGTAGCCGCTGTAGGCGCTTGTCACGAAGCCGAGGGCGGAGGTGATCCCGTCGTCGCGCAGCTGGGCCACGGTGTCGGCGAGCATCGGGTGCCAGTTGCGGTTGCCCCAGTAGACCGGCAGGTCGAGCCCGTGCGCGGCGAAGTCGGCGCGGATCGCGGCGAGCAGGTCCCGGCACTGCTGGTTGATCGGCGACACGCCGCCGAAGTGCCGATAGTGCTCGGCGACCTCGGCCAGCCGGTCCGGCGGCACGTTCCGGCCCCGGGTGACGTTGGCCAGGAACGGCAGGACATCCTCCGGCCGTTCCGGGCCGCCGAACGAGATCAGCACAACTGCGTCGTACGACATACCGCCATTGTTCCCGCCCGGCCGGTTCGGCAGTTCCCCCGTCCACCGGGCGGGACCTGCCTCACATCGGAGCGCCGAGCGCGTGGTAGCCGCCGTCGACGTGCACGATCTCACCGGTGGTGGCCGGGAACCAGTCGGAGAGCAACGCCAGGCACGCCCGGGCGGCCGGCTCCTGGTCGGTCAGCGCCCAGCCCAGCGGGGCCCGGTCGGCCCAGGCCTCCTCGAACTGCTCGAAACCCGGGATCGACTTCGCCGCCATGGTACGCAGCGGCCCTGCCGAGACCAGGTTGCTGCGGATCCCCTTCGGGCCCAGGTGCAGCGCCAGGTAGCGGGAGGCGGACTCCAGCCCGGCCTTGGCCACACCCATCCAGTCGTACACCGGCCAGGCCTTGGTGGCGTCGAAGGTGAGCCCGACCACCGCGCCGCCGGCGCTCATCAGCGGCAGCGCGGCCACCGCGAGCGCCTTGTAGGAGTACGTCGAGACGTGCACCGCGGTCGCCACGTCCTCCCACGGCGCGTCCAGGAAGCCACCGCCCAGGCAGCTCTGCGGCGCGAAGCCGATCGAGTGCACCACCCCGTCCAGCCCGTCGACGTGCTCGCGGACCCGCCCCGCCAGGCTGTCCAACTGCCCGGCGTCGGTAACGTCCAGCTCGATGACCGGCGCGGGCTCGGGCAGCCGCTTGGCGATCCGCTCGACCAGCGACATCCGGCCGAAGCCGGTGAGTATCACCGTCGCCCCGTTCTCCTGGGCGAGCCTCGCCACCGAGAACGCGATCGACTGGTCCGTGATGACCCCGGTGACGAGCAGCCGCTTGCCGGCCAGCAGTCCAGACACGTGAAGATCCTCCATACCCTCGTGGTCCCCCGAGTCCCGTGACCGGTCCGGGTCCGTCCCGGCCGATAACGGCGCCTGGGCGATTGTGTCAGTCGGTGCCCCGGGTTCCGGGCAGGTCAGTGCCCCATACCGAGGCCGCCGTCGACCGGGATGACCGCCCCGGAGACGTAGCCGGCCGCGTCGGAGGCGAGCCAGGCCACCACCCCGGCCACCTCGTCCGGGCTGGCCATCCGGCCGGCCGGGATGGACTTGCGGATCTCCGCCTTGCGCTCCTCGCTGAGTACCGCCGTCATGTCGGTGTCGATGAACCCCGGCGCGACGACGTTGGCGGTGATGTTCCGGCTGCCCAGCTCCCGGGTGATCGACCGGGCCACCCCGACCAGGCCGGCCTTGCTGGCCGCGTAGTTCACCTGGCCGGCGCCGCCGGAGAGGCCGACCACGGACGAGACGAAGATCATGCGGCCCCACCGGGCCCGGAGCATCTTGCCGGAGGCCCGCTTGGCACACCGGAACGCGCCGGTCAGGTTCGCGTCGAGGACCCGGGTGAACTGCTCCTCCGACATCCGCAGCAGCAGCGTGTCGTCGGTGATCCCGGCGTTGCAGACCAGCACCTCGACCGGGCCCAGCTCCGCCTCGACGGCCGAGAACGCCCCGTCGACCTCGTCGCTGTCGGTGATGTCGCACCGGACCCCGAACAGGTCTGCCGGCGGGTTGCTGCCCCGGTGGGTGACCGCGACCCGGTCGCCCTGCTTGGCGAAGGCCTGCGCGATGGCGAGGCCGATCCCCCGGTTGCCTCCGGTCACCAGCACGGTTCGGGCCACGGGTGTCCTCCTCACGGACGGTACGGACGTGCGGGTTGGAGACTAGGCGCTACCGGCAGGTAATCCGTAACCCGGGTGGCGTACTACCGGGGTACTACCGGCGGGATCGCGCCAGGGAGTGACGACGGAGGGGTCCGGTCTGCGTACCCTGCCCCTGATGGGAAAGAGCACCGCCACGGCGATGCGCGCCGGTCGCCACGACCTGCGCCGGCTCCTGGTCGGAGCGGACTATCCGCCGTCACCGCCCGCCGGTCCGCCGGGCAGGTTGCGACGCGGGTGGGACCGCGTCCGGCCGGTCCTGCTCCCGGCGCTGGTCTTCGCCCTGGTCGGCCTCACCATCGCCGGGGTCCAGTACCTGACCGACACCCGGGACATGCCCGAGACGATAGCGGTCCCGCTCGCCGTCGGTGGCACACTGCCGGCGGTGCTGGCCCTGTCCCGTCCGCTGCTCGCCTGGCGGATCGGCTACCCGCTGCTCTACCTCGGCGTGCTCGACGCGCAGTCCGACGAGGCCTGGCCGTGGAGCCCGGTGCAGATCATCGCCTTCCTCTTCGTCCTGCTGGTGCTGGCCGCCCGGACCAGCCTGGGGATCGCGACCTGGGCGGGGCTGCTCAGCGTGCTGCCGGCGTACCTGTTCGTGCGGACCCAGGCGAACGCGCACGGGGTCGCGCTGCTCTTCCTGGCGATCCTGATCGTCGGCGACCAGGTGCGGCGACGCCGGCAGAGCCAGCAGGCCCTGGCCGAGCAGGCCGAACGCAGCGAGCTGGAGCAGGCCCGCCGGGCGGTGCTGGAGGAACGGACCCGGATCGCCCGGGAGATGCACGACGTGGTCGCGCACCACATGTCGATGATCGCGGTGCAGGCGGAGACCGCGCCGTACCGGCTGGCCGGGCTGCCCGAGCCGGCCCGGGCCGAGTTCACCGCGATCGCCGGGTCGGCCCGGGAGGCGCTGACCGACATGCGCCGACTGCTCGGCGTACTGCGCAGCGAGTCGGCGGCACCGCAGACCGCGCCGCAGCCGGGGCTGGCCGACGTACCCGAGCTGGTCGAGGCGGCCCGCCGGGCCGGAATGGCGGTGACGGTCGCCGCCGGCCCGGCCCCGGCGGAGGGCCGACCGGTGCCGGAGGCGGTCGGACTGGCCGCGTACCGGATCATCCAGGAGGCCCTGGCGAACGCGGCCCGGCACGCGCCCGGGACGGCGGTGCGGGTCCTGCTCGACGCGGATGACCGGGCGCTGACCGTCGGGGTCTGGAACGACCCGGTCGGTACGCCCGGCGCCGGCGGGCCGGCCGACTCCGCCGGCCCGGTCGGGCACGGCCTGACCGGGATGCGGGAGCGGGTCCGGCTGCTCGGCGGCCGGCTGCGGGCCGGCCCGACCGACGACCAGGGGTACGCGGTCACCGCGCACCTGCCCTACCACCCGGAGCCGACGCCCCCGGAGTCGCCCGCCCCGGAGCCGCCGGACTCGGAGTCGCCCGCCCCGGAGCCGCCGGGCCTGGAGCCGAACGGAAGGACGACCCGATGATCCGGGTGCTGATCGTCGACGACCAGGCGATGGTCCGGCAGGGCTTCGGGGCGCTGCTGGCGGCCCAGCCCGACCTGCTGGTGGTCGGGGACGCGGCGAACGGCGCGGAGGCGGTCACCGCCGCCCGGCGGCTCGACCCGGACGTGGTGTTGATGGACGTCCGGATGCCGGTACTGGACGGCCTCGCCGCGACCCGGCAGCTCCTCGGCGACCGGCCAGACCCGGCCCGGCCCCGGGTGCTCATTCTGACCACGTTCGACCTCGACGACTACGTCTACGAGGCGCTGCGAGCCGGTGCCAGCGGCTTCCTGCTCAAGGACGCCCCCGCCGCCGACCTGGTGCACGCGGTCCGGGTGATCGCGGCCGGGGACGCGCTGCTCGCCCCGGCGGTGACCCGCCGGCTGATCGCCGAGTTCGCCGCCCGACCCGGTCGGGACCGGCCCCGGCCGACCAGCCTCGCCGGGCTCACCCCCCGGGAGACCGAGGTGCTGCGGCTGATCGCCAGGGGCCGGTCCAACGGCGAGATCGCCGCCGAGCTGGTCGTCGCCGAGCAGACCGTAAAGACCCACGTCGGGCGGATCCTGAGCAAGCTCGACCTGCGCGACCGGGCTCAGGCGGTCGTCGTCGCGTACGAGTCCGGGCTGGTGGCGGCCGGTGACTAGTTCCCCGGTAGCCCGCCGCTAGTCCCCGGGTAGGCCGCCGGAAGCCGTCCCGTGGCGTGACGCGGCCGCCCCCTCCGAGCACGCATTCTCGGCTCCGAAGCGATCGGAGGGAGAGCGGGATGGAGTGGCGTCCGACGGTACGGGGCGCGGTGGCCGGGCTGCTCGCGCTGGGGCTGACGGTGCCGCCGCCGGCGAGGGCGAGCGAGGTGGCGGTGGCGCGGGCCGGGTACGTCGAGGCGTACCCGGCGGTGGCGGCGACGATGCGGGCCGCCGGTGCACCGTACGCCGGCTGGGTGGCCGCCGGCCGCTCCTTCCTGGCGTTCGATCCGCAGGGCGACGGGCTGGCCGTGGAGGTACTCGGCGACCTCGGCACCGCCGACCGGATCGTGGTGCTGGTGCCGGGGGTGGACAGCAGCCTGCGAGACTTCGACCGCGGCCTGGGCGGGGTGCGCCGACGCGCCCCGGCCGTCCAGGCCCGGGCCATCTACGACGAGATCCGCGCGGTCCGCCCCGATGCCCGGGTGGCGGTGCTCGCCTGGCTCGGCTACGACCCGCCGAACGGGCTCGGTCGGGCGGCGGCGCGCTCCGAGCACGCGCGGGCCGGGGCGGACGCGCTGGTCGAGCTGACCCGGACGCTGGCCCGGCACCGCCCCGGCGCGACGGTGACGCTGGTCGGGCACAGCTATGGCGCGCTGGTGCTCGGGCTGGCCGCACCCGACGTGCCGTCGCAGGTGACCGACCTGGTGACGCTGGCCGGGGTCGGGATGGGCGTGGACCGGGTGGGCGAGCTGGGTACCGACGCCCGGGTCTGGGCTGCCGAGGCACCGGACGACTGGATCCGCCGGCTCCCCCCGGTGCGGTTGTTCGGCTTCGGGCACGGGAGTCGGCCGGCCAGCCCCGACTTCGGGGCCCGCCCGCTGCCGGTGACGGGAGTGAGCGGGCACGACGGCTACCTGGTGCCGGGCAGCGCCACGCTGCACGCGACCGCCCTGGTCGCGCTCGGCGCGCCCGGACCGGTCGCCCCGGCGGCGGTGACGGCCCGATGAGCACCGTCGAACGGCCACCGGCGGGCACCGTCGAACGGCCACCGGCGGGCACCGTCGAACGGCCACCGGCGGGCACCGTCGAACGGCGATCGGCGAGCGTTCTCGGGCCGTGGCGGGGCGGCAGCGCGGGTGGGGCTGGCCGACGAGGGCTGGCCGAGGCGCCACGGCGCTGGCGGGCCGGGTCGGACGGCGACGGCCGGGACCGGGGCATCGACGGGCTGCGGGCGTACGCGATCGGTGGGGTGGTGTTCGGGCACTGGCTGGTAACCGCCCTGGTCCTCGGCCCGGACGGCGCGCTGCGTACCGCCAGCCCGCTTGCCGCGATGCCGGCGCTGGCGCCGCTGACCTGGCTGTTCCAGACGCTCGGGCTGTTCTTCTTCGTCAGCGGGTACGCCTCGGCCCGGTCGCTGCGCTCGGCCACCGCCCGAGGGCTCGACCCGGCCCGCTGGTTGCGCCGCCGGCTCGGTCGGCTGGGCCGGCCGGTGCTGCTGTTGCTCGGCGGTTGGCTGACGGTGCTGGCCGTGGCCGCCCTGCTCGGGGCTCCGGCGGCGACCCTGCGGACCGCCGCCACACTGGTGATCAGTCCACTGTGGTTTTTGCTGCCGCTGGTGCTGCTGATCGCGTCGACCGCACCGCTGGCCCGGCTACTGGACCGGTACGGGCCGGTCCGGCTGGCCGTGCCGGCCGTGGCGTTGGTCACGCTGAGCGACCTGGCCGGGCGGAGCGCCGACCTGTCAGGCTGGCCGGTGCCGCTGCCCGGGGACGGGGCCTGGCGGGTACCGGTCGCGGTGCTGGCCGGGTGGCTGTTGCCGTACCTGCTCGGGATGGCCTTCGCCGACGGCCGACTCGGCGGCCGACGGACCGCCGTCGGGCTGCTGCTGGCCGGTGCGGCCGGGATGGCCGGGCTGGGTTGGGCGGGCTATCCGCTCAGCGCGGTCGGGGTGCCCGGGGACGGGGTGTCCAACCTGGACCCGCCGTCGCTGTTCGCGGTCTGCCTGGCGCTGGCCCAGATCGGCGCGGCGCTGCTGCTCCGGCCCGCCCTGGCCGGCGCGCTGGCCCGGCCGGGCCGGTGGGCCCCGGTGCACCGGCTCAACACGGTCGCGATGAGCGTCTACCTGTGGCACCAGAGCACCCTGCTCGGGGTGACCGCGCTGGCCGCGCTCGCGGTCCGGCTGGCCGACGCCGGGCCGGTACCCGGACTGCACACGGCGCCGGCCGGGTCCGGCTGGGTGGCGGCTCGGCTGGTCTGGTTACCGCTGCTGGTCCTGGTCCTGTATGTGCTGGTCGGACGGGCCGGCGGGGACCGGCAGGTCCGGTGAGAATCGGAGCCTCTTCCGCGCCACGGCGGGGTCGCGGAGCCGACACCGGAGGACCCGGAGGCCGACTGCGGCCACCGGGTCCTCCGGGTGTACCATGACTCACGTTCCAGGTCCGGCCGACAGATGGAGGTGATCGCTGTGCGAAATAGCGATCCTCCCAGTCGTGGCCGGGTCCTCGGTCAGTCCGCCTGAGCCGTGACGTCTCCCGCCGACTGACCCAGTTCCGCTTCACACCGCATCCCCCGGGACACTCCGGCATCCGTCGGCGTGCCGATCCAGCCGTGCCCGTCCGACGGCTGCCGGCGAGCCGAGGGTGTCCGTCGGCGAGCCGAGGATGCGGAGCCTGTCGAGCCGAGGGTGTGCAGCCGCCCGGTCACGACTTCGTGTGCGCCCACTGATCCCCGAGACACCTCGCCCGGCCCTGCGTCGGACCGGGATGTCTCCAGTCGCCACCCGGAGAGCAGAGTCATGCAGCGTTACGTCGCCCCGCTGGGCTTCACCCTCGCCGCCGCCTGGGTCGTGCTGGTCTTCATCCTGGTCAGCGCGACCCCCTGACCGGCTCCGGCCCGGCGCCCGGCCGCCCGGTGGACCGGGCCGCCCGGTGGACCGGGCCGGTGGACCGGTGGACCGGACAGGTGGACCGGTGGACCTGGCCGGAGCGCCGTTGGCGACGAGGGCCGCACTTTCGCAGGGGCCGCCGCTCACACCAGGCGGGACGTCCAGAGCAGACTCAGCCCCGCCGCGCAGAGCGCGAAGAGCAACGCGATCCCGGCGTACCAGTGGGTGATCTCCCGGGCCTCGGTACGGAACCCGATCGAGCTGCCCATGTCCTGGTAGACCTGCTTCAGCTCGCTGACCGAGGCCGCCTCGTAGAAAAAGCCCTGCGTGGTCTCGGCGAGTTCGGCCAGGGCCAGCCGGTCGACCGGTACCCGCTGCACCTGGCCACCGATGTCGACCTGTCCCGAGTCGGTGCCGAACGCGATGGTCGAGACCGGTACGTTCGCCGCCTGCGCCGTCGCACCGGCCTCCTCGATCGAGCGTCCCGCGGTGCGGTAGCCGTCGGAGAGCAGCACGATCCGGGCCGGCGGGATGCCCTGGGCACCGTCCGCCGGCACCGACCGGATCGCCTCCAGGCAGGTGAAGACCGCCTCGCCGGTCGCTGTCGCCTCGGCCAGCACCAGGCCGTCGATCGCCTGGGTGACCGCCGGGCGGTCCTTTGTCGGCGGCACCAGCACGTTGGCGGACTTGGCGAAGGCGACCAGCCCGAGGTTGTAGGTCGGCGGCAGTTCCGCGACGAACTGCTTCGCCGCCTCCTGGGCCGCCTCCAGCCGGCTCGGCGTCACGTCGTCGGCCTCCATCGACAGCGACACGTCGATCGCGAGCATGATGGTGGCCCGCTCCAGCGGCTCCTTGGTGTCCACCGCCGGCCGGGCCATCCCGGTGGCCAGGACCAGCAGGCTGAGCAGCAGGACCCCGGCCGCGGCGTGCCGGCGCCAGCCGATCCCCTTCGGTGCGAGGCTGCGCAGGAGTTCGACGTTGGTGAACCGCATCGCGTACGTACGGCGGTGCAGTTGCCGCCAGACGTACGCCCCGGCGAGCAGCAGCACCGGCAGTACGGCCAGCAGCCACCACGGTTGCAGAAAACGGATCATCGAGTCGTCCCCCCGGTACGGGCGTGCCGCTGTGCCGCGACGAAACGCACCATGTCCAGCAGCCAGTCGGAGTCGGTACGCAGCCGCAGGTGTGCCGCTCCGGCGGCCCGCAGCTGATGGGCGATCGCGGCCCGCTGGGCCGCCGCGGCTTCGGCGTAACGGCGCCGCAGCCGCGGGTCGGCGGTCTGCACCTCATGCAGCTCACCGGTTTCCGGGTCGACGACGGGCAGCACCCCGACGTCCGGCAGTTCCAGTTCACGCGGGTCGACCACCTCGACGGCGAGCACCTCGTGCCGGACCCCGAGCTTGCGTACCGGCCGTCCCCACTGCTCGGGCGGGGCCAGGAAGTCGGAGATCACCACGGCCATCCCCCGGCGCCGGGGCGGGCGGTTGAGCGCGTCGACCAGCAGCCCCAGGTCGGTACGCCCCGGTCGGGTCGGCGTGCCGGCGATGGTCCGGAGTAGCCCCTGCGCCTCCTTGCGCCCTGGTCGGGCCGGCAGCCGCAGCACCCCCGACCGCACCGGGGGCGCCCCCGATGGCACCGGGGGCGGTCCGGCCCCGCCGTCCCGGGACGGGCCGGTGCCGATCACCGCACCGATCCGGTTGCCGCCGCGCACGGTCAGGTGGGTGATCGCCGCCGCCGCCGCGATCACCAGCTCGCGCTTGAGCCAGCGGCCGGTGCCGAAGTCGAGGCTGGCCGAGAGGTCCACCGCCAGCCAGGTCTCCAGTTCCCGGTCGGCGACCGTACGCCGGACGTGCGGCACCGTCGTCCGGGCCGTCACCGGCCAGTCCATCCGGCGTACGTCGTCGCCGGGGCGGTACTCCCGGGACTCCCCCGCCTCGGTGCCCGGCCCCGGCAGCAGACCGAGGTAGTCGCCCTGGAGCAGCCCGTCGAGTTTGCGGGTGACCAGCAACTGCAACCGGGAGAGTACGGCGTCGGCCCGGGCCGGGCCGCTGTCGGTCGCCGACATCACGCCGGCGGACGCCCGGGCCACGCCGGACCGGCCGCCGGCACCCCGGACGCGGGCCCGAGGGCGGGTCCGGAGCCGGGCGGCGGGGCGGGGGTGGCGTGCTGCCGGGGCGCGACCGAGGGGAGCGGGATGGTGGACATCACCCGGTCGACGATGTGGTCGGCGGGGATGTTGTCCGCCAGCGCGTCGTAGCTGAGCACCAGCCGGTGTCGGAGGATGTCCGGGGCGATGTCCTGGACGTCCTGCGGCAGTGCGTAGTCGCGGCCGCGCATCAGGGCGAGTGCCCGGGTGGCCCGGACGATGCCGAGCGAGGCCCGCGGGCTGGCACCGTACTGGATGAGCTGGGCCACGTCCGGCATCCCGTGCTCGGCCGGGGCACGGGTGGCCAGCACCAGGCGTACGGTGTAGTCGACCAGGGCGTTGTGCACGAAGACCTGGTCCGCCTTCTGTTGCAGCCCGACGAGTTCGAGCGGGGTGAAGACCGACGCCGGCTCGGGGGCGTTGACCCCCATCCGGTAGACGATCTCGCGCTCCTCGGCGTCGGTGGGGTACCCGACGAGGATCTTCATCAGGAAGCGGTCCCGCTGCGCCTCGGGCAGCGGATAGACGCCCTCCTGCTCGATCGGGTTCTGGGTCGCCATCACCAGGAACGGGTTCGGCACCCGGTGGGTCTGCCCGCCGATCGACACCTGCTGCTCGGACATCACCTCGAGCAGCGCCGACTGCACCTTGGCCGGCGCCCGGTTGACCTCGTCGGCGAGGAGGAAGTTCACGAAGACCGGCCCGAGTTCGACATCGAACTTCTCGCTCGACTGGCGGTAGATCCGGGTGCCGACGATGTCGGCCGGGACCAGGTCCGGAGTGAACTGCACCCGGGCGAAGGTACCGCCGACGACCCGGGCCAGCGTCTCCACCGCGAGCGTCTTGGCGACCCCCGGCACCCCTTCCAGCAGGCAGTGCCCGCGGGCCAGCAGGGCGACGAACATCCGCTCCACCATCCGGTCCTGCCCGACGATGACCCGCTTGACCTCGAAGAGGGCTCGTTCCAGCAGGGTGGCGTCCTCGGCCGGGGTGCTGTCGCCGGCGTGGGCGGTACCGCCCACGTCGGGCGGGGTCGGGATGTCGGGCGTGGTCGGCTGGGCCACCGGTCCTCCACAGCAGGGTCACAGAGCGAACAGCAGGGTCACAGGATCGAACAGCAGGGTCACGGGCTCAAGGGTCGGCGCGCGCCGACGCCCCCAAGCGTCGCACGTCCGGCGCGGAGACTGTGAAGGGAGAACCGGATTTGCGGTTCGATCCGGCCCGATCGCGCCGCACCGGGCGCGCAATCCGGAAAACGGTCGGTGGTGGGTAGACATAGCGGGGTTTTCTCTGTGTACGATGCAGCGAATCGCCGGGCGGCTCCCCCCGTGGCCGCCCGGCGATCTCTTTCCCGGTAGCGCCGCCGTGCGCCGTAGACTCGCCGCCGTGAGTGACTCGTCCGCAGGCGCCGGCAAGGATTCCCCGTCCGCCGACGATCCGCCCCTGATCTGCTCCGCCAAGGGCTGTCGGGCGGTGGCGGTCTGGGCACTGCACTGGAACAACCCTCGGCTGCACACCGCCGATCGGCGGAAGACCTGGCTTGCCTGTGCCGACCACCGGCGATCGCTCGGCGACTTCCTCGGCGCGCGGGGGTTCCTTCGGGAGGTAACACCCGCCGGGGGATCGCCTACGCTCGACACGTGAGCGAGCGAGGCGACGAGCGAGGCGGGCACGGCGAGGACAACCGGAGCGAGCACGGCGCGGAGCCTACGGTCGGCGAGCCTGCGGGCGAGGAGCCTGTTGGCGGCGAGCCTGTTGCCGGCGGCGGGCCCGCCGTCGAGGAGCCTCCGGCCGGGCGGTACCCGACCGGGCCGACCGACCCGCTGGAGCCGTGGCCGGAGACCGTACGCTGGCAGCCCGTTTCCATGGACCTGATCAAGGTGGAGGCACTGCGGCTCGGGATCGGCATGCTGACCCTGGCCGCCGGCGCCGGAATCGGCCTCGCGCTCACCGGGCACTGGCTGTTCGGCCTCGCGCTCGGCGCGGTGGCCGTACTGACCCTGTGGCGGCTGGCCGTGATCGTCCGGGCCGTCCGGGCCTGGGGCTACGCCGAACGCGACCACGACCTGCTGGTCCGGCACGGCCTGCTGGTCCGGCGGCTGTCGATCGTGCCATACGCCCGGATGCAGTTCGTCGATGTCACCGCCGGGCCGCTGGAGCGGGCCTTCGACCTGGCCACCGTGCAACTGCACACCGCCGCCGCCGCGAGCGACGCCCGGGTGCCCGGCCTGCGTCCGGCCGAGGCCTCCCGGCTGCGCGACCGGCTCACCGCCCTCGGCGAGGACCGGGCGGAGGGTCTGTGACTCCGCAGGAGTTCGCCGAGCCCCGGCAGCGACTGCACCCGTTGAGTCCGCTGCTGCACGGGGCGAAGTCACTGGTGGTGATCGTCGCCGCGCTCTCCTGGTCGACGCTGTCCCGGGTCGGCCCCGGCTTCTTCGCCCTGCTGGTGGCGGTACTGCTGATCGGCGCGCTCGTCCTCTCGGTGGTCAGCTGGTACAACACCGGCTATCACGTGGTCGGGCGGGAACTGCGGATCCACGAGGGTCTGCTGTGGCGGCGTACCCGGGCGATCCCGCTGGAGCGGCTGCAGTCCGTGGAGGTGGTCCGACCGTTGCTGGCCCAGCTCAGCGGGCTCGCCGAGTTGCGGCTGGAGGTCGTCGGCGGCGGCAAGACGGAGGCGCCGCTGGCGTACGTCACGGTGGCCGACGCGGTGGTCCTGCGGGAGCGCCTGCTGGTGCTGGCCGGCCGGGCGCCGTCCGGCCCGACCGCGACCGCCCCCGGCGTCGTACCGCCCGAGCGGCCCGGTGTCGGGGCACCGGGTCAGCCCGGCGTGCCGGGCCTGGCCGGGCTGGCCGGCGCCGAGCCACCCGTCGGCCGACACCTGCACGCGGTGTCCAACCGCGACCTGCTGGTCAGTCAGCTCCTCACCCCGCAGGCCTTCTTCCTGCCGTTCGGCGTCGCCTTCGTGCTCACCCAGTTCTTCACCGAGGGCTCCTGGTCGTTCATCGCGGTCGCCAGCACCCTCACCGCGATGGCCGGGGTGGTGCTCCAGCCGATCCGGCGGGTCCTCGACGACTGGAGCTTCCGGCTGGCCCGCGACGACGCCGCGCTGCGGGTCCGGCACGGCCTGCTGGAAACCCGGGCCCAGACCGTACCGCTGGACCGGCTCCAGGCGATCGGGGTGACCTGGCCGCTGCTCTGGCGGCCGAAGGGGTGGCTGCGGATGCGGCTGTCGATCGCCGGAATCTCCACCGGTGAGCTCGACGACCGGAGCCACCCGGATCGGCTGCTGCCGGTCGGTGACCTGGCCACCGCACAGATGATCATGTCGGAGATCCTGCCCGGGGTGGGGATCGCCGGCACCCTCACGCCGCCGCCGGCCCGGGCCCGCTGGGTGCACCCGCTGGCCCGCACCGCACTCGGCGCCGGGCTCTCCGCCCGGGTCTTCGCGGTCCGCTCCGGACTGCTGACCCGGGAACTCCTCGTCGTGCCGTACGCCCGGATCCAGAGCGTGCGGGTGGTGCAGGGTCCGCTCCAGCGGCGGCTGCGGCTCGCCACCGTCTACGCGGACACCGCCGGTGGGCCTGCGGCGGCGGCCCGGGACCGGGACCTGTACGAGGCCTGGGCGCTGGCGGCGGAGCTGACCGCCCGGGCCCGGGCCGCCCGGCTCACCGACCCGCGCTGACGGTCCGCTCCGGCGCCGGGCCCGACTCCGGCCCGGTGTCGGTCTTCGTTCCGGCCGCCACGCCACTGTCGATGGCCGCCCCGTCCCCGGCCACCCCGTCACGGGCCGCCCCGTCACGGGCCGCTCCGTCACCGGCCGACCCGTCTCCGGTGGATCCGGCCGTCACCGCATGCGCCGGCTCGGCCTGCACCGGCTGGCGGCGGGCCCTGCGTGCCGCCCACCAGCGCTCGGCGAGCCCGACGACCAGGAAGGTCAGTCCGACGTACGCCCAGCCGACCAGTACGTCGATCACGTAGTGCTCGCCCGCGTAGACCAGGGTGAAGGTCATCGCCAGCGGGTAGCAGAGCAACAGCGGCCACCAGCGTCGCCGGGTCGCGCCGAGGAAGAAGACCACCACGAAGAGCGCCCAGGCGGTGTGCAGCGACGGCATCGCGGCGACCGGGTTGGAGGCGATCTGGCCGGCGTTGAGCAGGTTGCCGGCGCCGTGCATGCCGAACTCCCGCCAGCCCCGGGTGGAAATCCGGGCGACATCGGAGAGCATCCCGTATTGGGCGGCCCACCAGGGCGGCGCGGCGGGGTAGATGAAGTAGGTGACCAGGCCGGCGGCGCAGAGGAAGCCCCACCGGCGCATGAACGCCGCCCACCGGGGGCGGGAGCGCAGCCAGAGCACCACCGCGGCGGCCAGGGTGACCACGAAGTGCGAGAAGTAGACCCAGCTCACCCCGACGTCCCACCAGTGGATGCCGTCCGGGTCGTAGAGGTGCTGTTGCAGCCAGACCGTCGGGACCTGGCCGTCCATCGCCCAGCCGAACATCCACCGGTCGGCGACGATCAGCTCGTAGGCGTGCGGCGTCGCGCCGTTGTCGGCGAACCCTCGGGAGAGGTTGTACAGGGCCAGCAGCACCACCACCGGCAGCCAGTCCCGGGCGAAGCCCAGGTGCGTGCGCCAGGGCCGGTCACTGCGCCAGGCGATGGTGGCGGCCCAGAGCCAGGCGAAGGCGTAGAGCGGATCGGTGGGCAGGCCGATCAGCAGCCAGGCGGCGACGAAGGCCACCGCCCAGATCGACATGGCGACGAACCGGCGACGGCGCCGGTCGTCCGGGGCCGCCGGACCGGGCGGCGGCGCGGGCGGGGAATCGGTGACGGTGACGGGCATCGCCGTCCAGGTTAACGGCGCCGGTACGACGGGCTCGCTGAGGGACGACGGCGAGCGGTACGGAGGCACGCGCGGGCGGTACGACGACGCGCCCCGAACGCGACTAGCAACCCGCTTGCTAGCTTAGCAACTCAGTTGCTAGTGTTCCCCGCCATGTCGGTCTCCCGGATCCTGCTCGGCCTCCTCGAACCGAGGTCCCAACACGGCTACGTGCTGCGGCGCCGCTACGACGAGTGGTTCGGCAACAGCCGACCGCTCAAGTCGGCGCAGGTCTACGCCACCCTGGGCCGACTGGACCGGGACGGGCTGATCAACCTCACCGGGGTGGCCAGCGGGGTCGGGCCGGACCGCCGGGTCTACGCCATCACCGAGACCGGCGTCGGCGAACTCGACCGCTGGCTCGACGAGCCGGAGGTGCCCGAGGTGACAGGCAGCCGGCGGGTGCTCTTCGCCAAGGTGCTGATCGCGCTCTCCAGCGGGCGGCCGGCCGAACCGATGCTCGACCGGCAACGCCAGGCACACCTGGCCCGGATGCGCGAGATGCGCGCCCAGCGGCAGGCCGGCGACCTGCTCGCCCAGCTCGACGCCGACTTCGAGATGTACCACCTCGACGCCGACCTCAAGTGGATCGACGGCGCCGTTGCCCGGCTCGCCCGGCTGGCCGCGCTGGTGTCCCGGATCGACGACGCGGAGAAGGAGCAACGATGACCCTCCAGGGCAGCAACCTGGCCCTCCGGTTCGGCCAGACCGTCGCGCTCGACGGCGCCGACGTGACCGTCGCCCCTGGCGAGATCCTCGCCATCATGGGGCCGTCCGGCTCCGGCAAGTCGAGCCTGCTGCACGTGCTCGCCGGCATCCTCCGTCCGGAGCACGGCGAGGTGCGCCTCGACGCGCAGCGCATCGACAACCTCTCCGACAGCCGGCGCAGCAAGCTCCGGCTCCGGTCGTTCGGCTTCGTGCTCCAATTCGGTGACCTGGTGCCGGAGCTGTCCCTGCGGGAAAACGTCGAACTGCCGCTGCGACTGCTCGGCACGTCCCGGGCGAAGGCCCGACGCCGGAGCGTCGAACTGCTCGGCCAGCTGGCCGTGGTCGAACTGGCCGACCGGCGCCCGGGCCAGGTCTCCGGCGGCGAGGCACAGCGCGCCGCCGTCGCCCGGGCACTGGCGCACCGGCCGTCGGTGATCTTCGCCGACGAGCCGACCGGGGCGCTGGACAGCGCCGCCGGCGAGGTGGTGCTGGACGCGCTGACCGGACTGGCCCGCCAGGAGGGCAGCGCGGTCGTGATGGTCACCCACGAGGCCCGGGTGGCGGCCTACGCGGATCGGACCGTCTTCCTGCGCGACGGGCGGGTGGCACCGTGAGTGCGAGGAGTGAGCCGGGCTTGCTAGCCCCGCAGCCACGAACGAAAGACGGCACCGTGAGTGCGAGGAGTGAGCCGGGCCTGCGAGCCCCGCAGCCACGAACGAAAGACGGCACCGTGAGTGCGAGGAGTGAGCCGGGCCTGCGAGCCCCGCAGCCACGAACGAAAGACGGCACCGTGAGTGCGAGGAGTGAGCCGGGCCTGCGAGCCCCACAGCCACGAACGAAAGGTGCGACGGCATGAGGCGGTGGCTCTGGCTCGGGCTGCGGCTCTCGATCGGCTCCGGACGGGGCGGGCTACTTCGTGCCGCGCTGATGTCGTCCGGGGCGGCGCTCGGCGTACTGCTGGTACTGGGTTCACTGGCCTCGGTCTCGGTGGCCGGTGCCCAGCACGACCGGGCCGAGGCCCGCACCCCGGTCCGCGAGGAGAACCCGGCCAGCCCCTCGACGCTGCGGATCTACGACATCGAGGACGCGGTGGACGGCCGGCTGCTCCGGCGTACCGCCGTGATCGGTGCCACCGCGACCAGCCCGCGCCCACCCGGGGTGGCCGCGCTGCCCGCACCCGGGGAGATCGTGGTCTCGCCGGCCCTGCGGGAACTGATCACCACCGACCCGAGGGCGGCGGCACGGTTCCCGCAGCGGGTGATCGGCACGGTCGGTCCGGCCGGGCTGCTCGCCCCGGACGAACTGCTGGCCTACGTCGGCGCCGCACCGGTCGTGGTGCCGGAGGAGGATCGGCTGCTCGACCAACACTGGCCGGTCACCGGCTTCGGGCATCCGCTGGAATACGCCCTGGGCGAGGGGGCCGGGCCGGACGTCTTCAGCCCGGCCCGGATCCTGGCCGGCGCCTTCGGGTTCTTCGTGCTGGTCCCGTTCGGCGTCTTCCTGGCCACCTGCGCCCGGCTCTCCGCCTCCACCCGGGACCGCCGGATCGCCGCCCTGCGGCTGCTCGGCGTCTCGGCCCGGCAGGCGACCCTGGTCAACGCCGTGGAGACCGGGGTGGTCACCCTCGGCGGGGCGCTGCTCGGGCTGGCCGGCTTCGCGCTCCTCGCCCCGGTCTCGGAGGGCTGGCGGATCGGCCGGCTGCACTGGTACGCCGCCGACCTCGCCGTACCGGTGCCGGCGGTCGTCGGGATGGTCGCGCTGACCGTGGCGTACGCGGTCGTCATCGGCGTACTCGCGACCCGGCCGGCCCGGGTCGACCCGCTGGCCGTACGCCGTGACGCCCCACACCGCCGCCCCGGCGCCTGGCGGGTGCTGCCGCTGCTGGCCGGGCTCGGCGGGGCGGTACTGGCCGGCTGGTCCGGTCGCGGCGAAGCCAGCCAGGGCGACGCGCTGCTCTTCCTCGTCTCGATGCTGCTCGTCGGGTTCGCGCTACCGCTCGCCCTGCCCACTCTCGGGTACGCAGTCGCCACGCTGCTGGCCCGGCTTCCGGGTACCCCGGTCTGGCTGGAGTTGGCCACGGCCAGGCTGCGGCACGCCCCCGGGGTGGCACCCCGGCTGATCGCGGCCTTCACCGTGATGGTCTACGTGGCCGGGATGGGTCCGCTCGCCGTCGGCCTGGTCATCGACCAGCGCTACCTCAGCTCGGTCGACGGTTCGGGCGGACACCGGATGTACACCGTCTCCGGCCCGGGCCCGTTGCCCGCCACCGACCTGCGGCAGGTCCCCGGCGTACAGGTGGTCCACCTGGCAAGCGTCCCGGCGACCATCTCCGGCGAGCGGGGCAATCTGCTCGTCGGCGACTGCGCGGACCTCACCGGCATGTACACGCTCGGCCCCGGCGAGTCCTGCGTGGACGGCCGGACCTATCGGCTGGCGCACCAGTTCCACTTCGGGATGCCGCTGCCGAAACCGGGCGAGGAGGTGGTCGCGCAGGGCGGCACCCGGGTCCCGGTACCGGAGCAGATCCTGCGCCCGCGGATGCGGTTCGACATGGGAATGTCCGGCACGTTGCTGGTCACCCGGCAGGCGCCGGTAGCCGCCGCGCTGGAGGTGCCGCCCCCCGCCAGACTTCACCTGGTGGCGACCGACCGGGCCGCCGCCGACCGGGCCGCCCAGGTGCTGGCCGCCCGGGTACCGACCCGGTACCTGTCGGGCGACCTCGGCACCCGGCGCGGCATCGATCCGGAAATGCTGATGACGCTGCTGGTCACCGGGCTCGTCATGAGCTTCGGGCTCGGCATCGGCGCGTTCACCGTCGCCGCGATCGACCGCGGCGTCGAGCGGCGCCGGGACAACGCCACGCTGGCCGTGGTGGGCACCAGCCCGCGCACCATCACCGCCGGGGAGGTCGGGTTCGGCACCGTACCGCTGGTGATCGGGCTCGGCCTGGCCAGCCTGGCCACGGTCACCATCGCGGTCGTCCTCGCCGGCCTGCTCCACCTCGACCCGGATCGGGTCCTCGACCGGGTCGCCCCGACGCTCTGGCTGGCCGGCGCGGCGCTGCTGGTCGGGGTGGTGCTGATGGCCGTACCGGCCTGGTTGACCCAGCGGATCACCGCGGAACAGCTCCGCCGGCCCTGACCCGGGTGAGGAGATCGGGGGCAGCCGGTGCCTGGGGTGGTCCGCCCCCGGGTCTCCGGCTGGTCCGCTCTTACCGGCGGCCCGTCGACACCGCGCCTCCTCCGCCAGCTTGGCCGGCGACGGGTGCCCCGGCTCGGAGACCGTCGAGTTACCCGAGTTACCCCGCCTGTGCGCCCACCACGGCTGCCCCTCCGACCGGCCGCGCTCACCTGGACGCTGGAGGCGGAATCGACCGGTCGTAGCGCACCTGGTGTCCAGGTGACCGGGCGCCGGCAGTTGGTTCGCTGGACCATGGTCGGCGGCGAGTCCGGTTCGGGATCGCTGGGACCAGTGTGTCGACCGTGCCACGTCCGCTTCTCCCGTCGGCTCAGGCCGAACCCTGTCCTTGCCTCCGCACGCAGCGGCACCTACGCCTCCGATCGATACCGACGGAGCCCGAGGGCGGCGGGGCCGTCACGGCACGGAAACCACCTGCTCGCGTACGGTTTCCCCAGTTCGGGGAGCGGCTGGCCGTGGATTGTCGGATAGCGGTCCGGCGTGTCGTCGCGTGTCGGCGTCAGCGGTCGGCCGAACATCTACGCTTTGCTGATGGATCAGGAACACCCGGCCGGACAGGTGCCGGAGTCGGCGTCGGGCGGTGCGACGCAACCGCAGGTCAGCGGAGCCACACCCGCGTCAGAGAGCGAGTCGCAGAGCGTTTTTCCGCCGGGCCTGACCGCCCGGGTCGAGCTGACCGTCACCGACGTCGACACCGCGCAGGCGGTCGGCTCCGGCGACGTGCCGGTGCTGGGTACCCCTCAGGTGCTGGCGCTGGCCGAGGCGGCCACCGTCGCCGCCACCGCGAGCCGGCTGCCGGCCGGAATGACCACCGTCGGAATGCGGGTGGAACTCGACCATCGGATGCCGACCCCGGTCGGCCGGACCGCTGTGGCGCAGGCCCGGCTGGCCAAGGTCGACGGGCGGCGGCTGCTCTTCGAGGTGGCCGTCACCGAGGGCGCGACCACGGTTGCCGAGGGTCGGGTGGAACGGATGCTGGTGGACCGGCAGCGGTTCCTCGCGCGGGCCCAGGGCACGCCATGACGACGACCACCGGCATCGCCTTCACCGAGATCGCCGACCGGGTGTACGTGCTGCGCCAGCCGGTGCTCGACGTCAACGTGACCCTGGTGGTCGGCGACGGCGGGGCGCTGGTGGTGGACACCCTCTCCACCGCCGGTCAGGCCGCCGAACTGCTCCGCGCGGTCCGGGCACTCACCGCCGACCCGCTGGTCGTGGTCAACACGCACCACCACTTCGACCACTGCTTCGGCAACGCCGCGCTGGCCGCCGACGGTCCGGTGCCGATCTACGCCCACGAGGAGACCGTCCGGCTGCTCCGCGAACAGCCCGCGCTGGTGCGCCGGCAGGCGTACGACGAGGTGCTGCCGGCCGATCCCGGGCTCGCCGCCGAACTCGCCCGGACCACGGTGCTCGCCCCCACCCATTCGGTGCGCCGGGAGGCCACCATCGATGTCGGCGGTCGGGCGGTGCTGCTTCGCCACCTGGGCCGAGGACACACCGAGGGTGACCTCGTGGTGCAGGTGCCGGACGCCGACGTACTGGTGGCCGGTGACCTGATCGAGCAGAGCGGTCCACCGGCCTTCGATGACGCGTTTCCGCTGGAGTGGGTGGAGACCGTCGCCGCGCTACTCGGCTGCCTCACCCCGGGCACGGTCGTCGTACCCGGGCACGGCACGGTGGTCGACACCGAGTTCGTCCGGGTCCAGCACGACGACCTGGCCACGATGAGCTGGCTGATCCGCAACGGGGACGCCGACCGGGCTCCCGCCGACCGGGTGGCCCAGCGCACGCCGTTCGGCCCGGAGGCCGGCCTCGCCGCCGTCCAGCGTGGGTACGCCGAACTGCGCGGCGACGCCTGAGCCGCCGCCATCCCACGGGCCCGGTCAGCCGGGACAGCGGCCGGGCGTCCCGGGAGTCCGGTCAGCCGGGAAGCGGCGCGACCTGCCCCGGGGTCGACTCAGCCGGGAAAGCGGCGGGCGACCTGCGCCCGGGTCGGCATCGAGACCGCACCGCCGGGTGACTCGCAGACCAGCCCGGCGACCTTGAGCGCGTAGCCGACCCGGTCGGACCAGCCGGCCGGGTCCGCCGGGAGTCCCTCGGCGAGCAGGTCGGCGATCAGGGCCGCCATCACCGAGTCGCCCGCCCCGGTCGCGTCCACGGCGTCGACGACCGGCGCCGGCAGGCGTACCGCGGCGGTGTCGGCGGCGGTCGAGACCAGCGCCCCGCGCGAGCCGAGGGTGACCACGACGGTGCCGGCGCCGAGGTCGTGCAGCCGCCCGGCGGTGGCCTCGGCGGAGGTGTCGCCGTAGAGCACCTCGGCGTCGGCCGCGCTCAGCTTGACCAGGTCGGCGGAGGCGACGAACTCGGCCACCACCTCCCGGAGCCCGGCCACCGCGGCACGGTCCGGCAGGAGCCGGGGCCGCACGTTCGGGTCGAAGACCCGCAGGCCGGTGGTGAGCGCCCAGGCCCGCCGGGCAGCGGCCAGCACCGGCGGGCAGAGCAGCACGACCGAGCCGGCGTAGAGCAGCGAGGCGCCCCGGACCAGGGGTACGTCGAGATCCTCCGGCCCGAGCAGCCCGTAGGAGAGCGGTTCGCCGTAGAACCGGAAGTCGGGTTCCGCCCCGGCGAAGGTGGCCACCGCCAGCGCGGTGGGCACGGGACGGACCACCACGCCGCGCCGGCCGACCCCGGCGACGGCCAGGAGGTCGGCGATCCGCCCGGCGAGTACGTCGTCGCCGAGCGAGCCGGCGAACTCCACCTCCGCGCCGAGCCGGGCCGCCCCGACGGCCACGTTCAGCGGCGCCCCGCCGACCGCCTGCCGGTAGACCGGCTGCCCGTCGTACTCGCTGTCGAGCAGGTCGACGAGGGCCTCGCCCAGCACCACCGCGTACCCCATCCGAGCCTCCCGTACCGCCGCGCCGGCCGGGTCCCGGTGGCGGTTCCCCTGACCCTGACACATCCGCGATCCGCCCCGACCGTCGGGCCGGTCTCGGCCGGAAACATTTCATCGAGGGATTCCTATTGCCAGCGAACGGGGTTCCGTGATGCGATTGCCGGTACCGAGCCAGTGCGGGGGCTGACGCGCTGTGCCGGGTGCCGGCAAGGGGCCACGCGAAGGGCACACATCCGTGATCGGACTGTGCGCCGTGTCGCCCGTCTGCCGTCCGGCAGATTCCAGCCCACCACCTCTGGCGGGGCGGACCGGCGATATCGCAACCAGTGTCGGAAGCGGGCGCCCGTCGTCCCACGGGTCCCCCGCAGTTCGTCCGCAGCGTCGGTTACCGGCTGCGGCAGTGCCCCCCAGAAGGAGAACTCGGTGAAACGTCTTCGCAGGATCGCGGTGCTCGGCGCCGTGGCCGCGCTCAGCGCCGGTGTCATCACGGTGGTCAACCCCACCCCGGCCGCCGCGCACGGTGCCGCCATGGCACCCGGCAGCCGTACCTATCTCTGTTGGCGGGACGGTCTGAGCCAGACCGGCCAGATCATCCCGCAGAACCCGGCCTGCTCGGCCGCGGTCGCGCAGAGCGGAGCCAACTCGCTCTACAACTGGTTCAGCGTGCTGCGCTCGGACGCGGGCGGCCGGACCACCGGCTTCATCCCGGACGGGCAGCTCTGCAGCGGTGGCAACAGCAGCTTCAGCGGCTACAACCTGGCCCGTAACGACTGGCCGCTGACCCACCTGACCTCCGGTGGCAACTTCAACTTCAAGTACAGCAACTGGGCCCACCACCCAGGGACGTTCTACTTCTACGTGACCCGGGACGGCTTCAGCCCGACCCGGGCGCTGAACTGGAGTGACCTGGAGTCCTCGCCGTTCCTGACCGTGACCAACCCGCCGCAGCAGGGCGCGGTCGGCAGCAACGACGGCCACTACTACTTCAGCGGGCGGCTGCCCAGCGGTAAGAGCGGCCGGCACATCATCTACTCCCGCTGGGTCCGCTCGGACAGCCAGGAGAACTTCTTCGGCTGCTCCGACGTGGTCTTCGACGGCGGCAACGGCGAGGTCACCGGCCTCGGCCCGGGCACCAGCAACCCGACCAACCCGCCCACCTACCCGCCCACCAACCCGCCGACCAGCAACCCGACCAACCCGCCGACCAACAACCCGGGCAGCGGCGCCTGCACCGCGACCTTCCGCTCGACCGGTAGCTGGAGCGGCGGCTTCCAGGCCGAGGTGACCGTCCGGAACAGCGGCACCGCGGCGATCGGCGGCTGGACCGCGTCGTGGACCTGGGCGAACGGCGAGAGCATCGGCAGCCTGTGGAACGGCACGCACAGCCAGAGCGGCAGTACGGTGACCGTCCGCAACGCCGCGCACAACGGCAGCCTCGCTCCGGGTGCCAGTGCCAGCTTCGGCTTCGTGGGCAGCGGCACCAACAGCTCCGCCCCGACGCTGAGCTGCACCAGCTCGTAACCACCACCGCACATCACGAACGGGCCCGGCGCCGTCGGCGCCGGGCCCGTTCGCCGCGTCGGGGGACTCCCCCGCAGGTCACCGCACCATCGACCCGACCACCGGCTTGGTGAGCAGCGCCGACTGGTTGCGCTGGATGCCCGGGTCCAGGGTGCGGGCCACGAAGATGGCATGCCAGACACAGAAGATCAGCACGGTCCAGATCTTGCGGGAGTGGTCGGCCTCTCCCCGCCGGTGCTCGTCGAGCAGCCGCATCGCGTACGAGAGATCGAGCAGCTCACCGGCGCCGGAGATCGAGAAGATGTGCCGGGCCCAGTCGTACATCTCGCCGGCCAACCAGACCCGGGTCGGGGTCGGGAAGCCCAGCTTGCGCCGGTTGACGATGGCCGGCGGCACCACGCCCTGCAGGGCCTGCCGCATCGCGTACTTGGTGGCGTCGGAGCGGGGCGGCAGCTTCAGGTCCACCGGAATGCCGGCGGCGACCTCGAAGACCTCCCGGTCGAGGAACGGCACCCGCACCTCCAGCGAGTGCGCCATCGAGATCCGGTCGGCCTTGACCAGGATGTCGCCGCGCAGCCAGGTGTATAGGTCGACGTACTGCATCTTGGTCACGTCGTCCAGCTCGGTGCACTCGGCGTAGATCGGCGCGGTCACGTCGGTGTAGCGGACCGCCGGGTCGTAGCGGCGGAGCAGTTGCTGCTTCTCCTCCTCGGTGAACATCCGGGCGTTGCCGTAGTAGCGCTCCTCGATCGGGGTGGTGCCACGCTCCAGGAAGCTCTTCCCCTTGACCCCCTGCGGGATCGCCTTGGAGACCGCCCGCAGTCCCTTCTGCACCCCGCCGGGCAGCCCGTTGACCGCGCCGAGCGAGAGCGGCTCCCGGTAGATCGTGTACCCGCCGAAGAACTCGTCCGCGCCCTCGCCGGAGAGCACCACCGTGACGTGCTCGGCGGCCTTCTTGGCGACGAAGTAGAGCGGCACCAGGGCCGGGTCGGCGACCGGGTCGTCCAGATGCCAGACGATCTTGGGCAGCGCCTCCATCATCTCCCGGGGCCCGATCTTGGTCGGGATGGTGGTGACCCCGAGATGCCGGGCCGAGTCCTGGGCCACCTCGATCTCGGAGTAGCCGGGCACGTCGTAGCCGACCGTGAAGGTGAGGATGTTGGGGTTGAACTCCCGGGCCAGCGCCACCACCGCGGTCGAGTCGATGCCGCTGGAGAGGAAGCAGCCCACCGGCACGTCGGCCCGCATGTGCATCCGGACGCTCTCCCGCAACGTCTCCCGGATCCGGTCGTAAAGCTTCTGCGGCTCCTGCACCGGGGCGGGCCGGAACACCGGCCGGTACCAGCGGCGCACCTCGATCTGCCGGCCCGGGCTCCAGGTCAGGTACTCCCCCGAGCCGATCCGGTTGATCCCCTGGTGCAGGGTGCCGGGCTCGGGAACGTACTGCAACGTCAGGTAGTGCGACAGGTTGGCGGTGTCCACCCCGGCGTCACCGGCGTGCGCCGACGGCGCGAACGGCAGCAGCGCCTTCTTCTCGGAGGCGAGATAGACCCCGTCCCGGGTCTGGAGGTAGTGCAGCGGCTTGATCCCGAAGTAGTCCCGGGCGCCGAAGGCGCGGCGCTGCTGCCGGTCCCAGATCACGAACGCGAACATCCCGCGCAGCCGGGTGAGCACCTGCTCACCCCAGTAGTGGAAGCCCGCGACGATCACCTCGCCGTCACCGGCGGTGGCGAACTGGGCGCCGTAGTCCCGGGCCAACTCCTCGCGCAACTCGATGTAGTTGTAGATCTCGCCGTTGAAGGTCAGCAAGTAGCGCCCGCCCGCGTACGGCAGCGGCTCGTGGCTGGAGGCCACGTCGATGATCGAGAGCCGTTTGTGCGCGAAGACGGCGTCGGTGTACCCGTCCGGGGTGGAAATCACCTCTACCCCGGTCTCGTCCGGTCCCCGGTGGTGCAGGCATTCCAACGCACCGGCCAGGGCGTCTCGGTGTGCGCCGGCGTTGCCGTGCGCGCTGAAGAAGGCCAGGAGTCCGCACATGGCGGTCATCTTTCCACGCGGACCCGTCCGTGGTGCCGGCACCGCCACCAAGACCGAACGGTCCGCGCACGGTACCGTCGGAGCACGTCATAAGCGCAGATCAGGTCAGCCGGACGAGGGACCGGGTCGCCAGTCGGCGGGGAATCGGACCGATCCCCGGCCGGACGCCGACCACGCCTCGCGAGGACCGGGCCGGACGAGGGAGGAGCGGCGATGTCAGACGAGCGCACCGACATCACGGCGGAGCCGGCACAGGTGGAGACGGCCCGGACGGAGTCACACGACCCGGACTTTCCGGAGAAGTTCCTTGAGTTCATGCGGCAGGGCTGGCGGGGCTCCACCCTGCCGGTCGGTCCCCGACCCGAGGTGCCGAACCACGCCAAGCGGCGCGCGGCGCTCTCCGCCGCCCTCCCCGGCGAGACCCTGGTGATCCCGACCGGCCCCGAGCGGGTACGCGCCAACGACACCGCCTACCGGTTCCGCCCCGGCAGCGACTTCGTCTACCTGACCGGCGACCACGATCCGGACAGCGTGCTGGTGATGCGCCCGAACGGATCCGGCCATGACGCGGTGCTCTACATGCGCCCCCGGTCGTCCCGGGAGTCCGACGAGTTCTTCCGCAGCCGCAACGGCGAACTCTGGGTCGGCCGCCGGCACACCCTGGCGGAGAAGTCGACCGAGCTGGGCATCGAGACCGCGCCCCTGTCCGACCTGCCGGCGGCGCTGGCCGACTGCGCTCCTGGCCGGACCCGGGTGCTGCGCGGGCTGGATCCGTCGGTGGACGGCGCGGTGCGGCCGTACGATCCGCCGCAGAGCGAGGCGGAGGACTCCGACCCCCGGCTGGGCCGGGACCGCGAACTGGCGGCGCTGCTGTCGGAGCAGAAGCTGGTCAAGGACGAGTGGGAGATCGCCCAGCTCCAGGAGGCGATCGACGCCACCGTACGCGGCTTCGAAGACGTCGCCCGGGTGCTGCCGGCCGACCGTCCGGTCAGTGAACGGCTGCTGGAAGGGGTCTTCGGGCTGCGGGCCCGGCACGACGGCTACGACGTCGGCTACAACTCGATCGTCGGCTCCGGCGAGCACGCCACGATCCTGCACTGGATCCACAACACCGGCATCACCCGCCCGGGCGAGCTGCTGCTGATGGACATGGGAGTGGAGGGGCGGCACCTCTACACCGCCGACGTGACCCGGGTACTGCCGGTCTCCGGCACCTTCTCCCCGCTGCAACGCCAGGTCTACGACATCGTGTACGCGGCCCAGCAGGCCGGCATCGACGTCATCCGGCCCGGGGTGACCTTCAAGGACGTGCACCGCACCTGCATGCGGGTGCTCGCCGAGGGGCTCGCCGAGCTGGGTCTGCTGCCGGTCAGCGTGGACGAGGCGATGGACGAGACGTCGATGGTCTACCGTCGCTGGACGCTGCACGGCTTCGGGCACATGCTCGGCCTCGACGTGCACGACTGCGCCAACGCGCGCAAGGAGAACTACCGGGACGGCACCCTCGGCGAAGGGTACGTGCTGACCGTCGAGCCGGGGCTCTACTTCCAGCCCGAGGACGACCTGGTCCCGGCCGAGCTGCGTGGGATCGGCATCCGGATCGAGGACGACGTACTGGTGACCGCGGACGGTGCGGTGAACCTCTCGGCCGGGTTGCCCAGCCGGGCCGACGAGGTGGAGGAGTGGCTCGCCGCCCAGCGCGCCGCCGGCTTCCGGCTGCCGGGCTGAACCGCCCGGCTCGGGTCGCCGGCCGGGCACCCCGGCCGGCGACCGGGCCGGCACGAAGGAATGATCGTTTCACGTTCGCTGCCGACACCCCGCGACGGTACGATGGCGCTGCGTCGTCGCACCGGACAGCAGGAGAGGTGTGGTGCCCGGATACAGCCTCGGCGAGCCACCCCGCGCACCGACCAAGAGTGTGCTCAGACTGGTGTTCGCGCTCGCCGGGGTGGTCGCCTTCGTCTGCGGCTACGTCGGGCTCGCGCAGCACCTCGAAGGCACCGGCGGCTACGGCGACAACCCGTTCGACCTGATCTACTACGACCTCCAGCTCTTCGTGCTCGGTGCACCGCCGCTGGACGAGGGCGGCCCGTTTCCGCCGCTGCTCGACTTCGCCCGGTTCGCGGCACCGGCCGTCACCGCGTACGCCGTGGTGGAGGCCTGCCGGCTGCTCTTCGCCACCGAGCTGCGCCGGCTGCGCGACCGCAACGCCCGGGGACACGTCATCGTCTGCGGCGACGGCCTGGTGGCGGACACCCTGGCCCGCCGGCTCCGGGCCGCCGGCCACCGGGTGGTGGCGGTTCGTTCCGACGACACGGCGCCGTCCGGCCCCGGCCGGGTGGCCCGGGCCGCCCGCGACCCGAACGTGCTGCGCGGCGCCGGCATCGGTCGGGCGAAGGCGGTCTACGCGTGTACCGAGGACAGCGCGACCAATGCCGCGATCGGCCTGGCGGCGGCCCGGCACGGCCGGTCCCCGCTGGCCGTCTACGCCCAGGTCGGCGACCCTGAACTCTGCCTCGCGTTGCAGGCCCGGCACCTGGGGCTGGCCCGGCACCCCGGCGCCCGGCTGGACTTCTTCAACATCGACGACCTGGCCGCCCGGAAGCTCTTCGCCGAGGACCCGCTGACCGCGGTGGACGGCCGGCCGCCCCGGGTGGTGGTGCTCGGCGCCACCGCGTTCGGCCGGGCGGTCCTGGTCGAGCTGGCCCGCAGGTGGCGGGTACGTGACCCGCACGGCGCCCGGCTGGTACCGCTGGTCCTGGTCGACGAGGCGGCGACCCAGGCGGCGGCCCAGCTGACCCACCGCTATCCGTTCCTGTCCCGGGTCTGCCGGATCATCCCGCTCGACGGCGGGCTCGGCGAACTGCTCGGCCAGCTCCCCCGGGCCGGCTTCCCGCTCCCGCCGGATCGGGTCTTCATCTGCTACGACGACGAGGAGCGGGCACTGAAGACGGCGCTCACCGCCGAGCAGCTCTGGCACGGCGGGCCCGGCTCGATGGTGGTCCGACTGGACCGGCTGGCCAACCTGCGGGAGGCGTTCGGCTCCGGGCACGGCCTCGGCGTCCTCGACGATCTCTCCGGCGCGCTCCGGCTCTACGGCGTGGTGCACGCCGCCTGCGACCCCGCGCTGATCGGGGACGACCTGGTGGAACGGCTGGCCCGGGTGATCCACGAGAGTTACGTGGTGGCCCGCCGCCGGCACGGCGAACGACTGGACAGCAATCCGGCGCTGGTGCCCTGGGAGGAGCTGCCGGAGTCGCTGCGCCGGGCCAACCGGGCCCAGGCCAAGGACATCGGCCGGAAGCTGCGCGAGTTGGGCTGCGCCCTGTCACCCCGGGTCGGGCCGGGCGACGAGCACGCCCTGGAGGAACCGGAGATCGAGCGACTGGCCATCCTGGAGCACCAGCGCTGGCTGACGGAGCAGGTGGCGAGCGGGTGGCGGTACGCGCCACACCGTGACGACGAGCGGCGGCTGCATCCGGCGTTGAGCCCCTGGGAGGATCTACGGGAAGATCTCCGGGAGCGTAACCACGAGGCGGTCCGGGAACTCCCGGTCATCCTGGCCGACGCGGGCTTTCGGATCGTCCGCGTCGGGCACGCGTAACCACGAACGGACGGTGCTGGATGGCCCGCATCGGTGTCACCGGGCACGTAGTACTCGCCGACGGCACGGCGGAGCTGGTCTACGCCCGGCTCACCGAGGAACTGCGCCGGTACGCCGGGCCGGAGCTGCACGGGATCACCTGTCTCGCCGACGGCGCCGACCAGCTCTTCGCCCGGGCGGTACTGGCCAGCGGCGGGAGCTTCGAGGCGGTGATCCCGGCCCGGGACTACCGACGGCGGGCGGTACGGGCACACAACCTGCCCGCCTTCGACGAGCTGCTGTGCCGGGCCAGCTCGGTGTCGTACATGCCGTACGCGCGCTCGGGACGGGAGGCGTACCTGGCGGCGAGCCTGGAGATGCTGCGCCGCTGCGAGCGGCTCTTCGCGGTCTGGGACGGCAACCCGTCGGCGGACGTCGGGGACACCGCGGACGTGGTCCGGGCGGCGCAGTCCCGGGACCTGCCGGTGACCGTGCTCTGGCCGGCCGGCGCCCGCCGCCGCTGACCTGTTGGGCAGGGCCCCCTCTACAACAGGAAATGATAGGCGGGGGCCTTCCTTGCTTCTCGTCAGCGGCGGCTGATGGCGTCGTTACCGGTGAGCAGGGCTCGGGCCAGCGGGGTGAGCGTGTGGTGGGCGGCCTTGCCGTGCCGGGTGGTCCGCAGCAGTCCGGCGTCGCGGAGCACGCTGGCGTGCTGCGACGCGGACGGGGTACTGATGCCGGCCCGCCGGGCCAGGTCGGTGGTGTTCGCGCCGACCAGGGCGGCCCGGAGCACCGCCGCCCGGGATCGTCCGAGTAGCGCGGTCAGCGGATCACCGGTGGTCGCCGCGGCGCCGAGTGCGTACGCCGGGACCGGCCGGTGCCCCGGGGCACGACCGCCGGGGGTCCGGGGCCGGCGTACCGGATAGGCCAGCACCACCGAGTCCGGTTGGCCACCGACCCAGAGCTTCCGGGCGAAGACCGACGGGACCAGCAGCAGGCCGGCACCGTTCGGGCGGAGGTCCAGGTCGACGGCGGAGGTCACCGAGAGTATCGGGTTGCGCCAGGCCGCCCACGGGTCGAGCATCGCCAGCAGCGCCTCCACCCCGCCGGTGGCCAGGGCACGGCTGCGCTCGTTGACGTCGAGCCGGACCACCGACTCCCAGTGGGCCAGGTCGGCGGCGATCCGACGGTCGTAGTAGCCGCGCACCGCGGCGGCCAGGCTCCGGGCCCGGCCCACCGAGGTGGTGAGCAGCCAGGCGAGCGCGCCCTCCAGGGTCCGGTCCGGCGAGAGCGGGGCGAGCAGGTTGACCGAACCGGCGCGACCGGTCGGGGCGGGCTCCGACCTGCCCCGGCCCCCCGGGCCTGCCCCGGTCGACTCGACCAGCTCGCGCAGCCAGTCGGCGAGGTCCGGTACGGCCACCCGATCCGCCACGCCGTCGGCCCCGGCCCCGGCCCCGGCCCCGGCCCCGGTTCCGGCCCCGGCCCCGGTTCCGGCCCCGGCCCCGGTTCCGGTTCCGGTTCCGGTTCCGGCGAGGCTGACCACCACCTCGTACAGCGGAAGGGGCGCGGGTGCGATCCGGGTCCGGGCGATGTCCTCGGGGCCCAACCAGATCCGGATCATCACCACCTCCACGCCTGAGGCCGGCCGCACCGCACGGCGGTTGTCTGCTCACCAGACGCGCTCGCCCCGGCGCCGAGTTGTCGGCTCTCCGGACGGTTTGGACCCAGTCAAAAGCATTGCCGGGACAGGCTGATCGGCTCGTAACTGGGAGGCAGGAGCCGGCCGTAGACGGCGCGGTCCGGCCGGACGGACGACCGTCGCGCCCGGCGAGGTCACGCCGCCCGGTGGCTCGCGGTGCGGCGCCGATGCGAAGGAGTCTCCATGTCGGTGTCCAGACGGATCATCTGGAGCGCGGCGGTGCTGGCCGCCGTACTCGCCGCGACGGGGTGCAGTGGCGACGGTGCGGACCCGAGCACCCCGGACGCCGACGCCGTGGTGCGGATCGGGATCGCCGAGCCGCAGCACATGATCCCGTCGAACACCACCGAGAGCGCCGGGGCGCAGGTGCTGGCCGCCCTCTACACCCCGCTGGTCGATTTCGACGAGCACAAAAAGCCGTTCGAGGTGGCGGCCGAGTCGATCGAGTCGACCGACAACAGACTGTGGACGGTGAAGCTCAAGCGCGGATACACCTTCCACAACGGCGAGGCGGTCACCGCCGACAGCTACATCAACGCCTGGAACCACGCGGCGTACGGGCCGAACGGCAACGGCGGGGCGTACTTCTTCGGTCAGATCGAGGGGTACGACGACCTCCAGTCGACCGATCCGGACGGCGAGGGCCCGCAGAAGGCACCGGAGCCGAAGGCGAAGAAGCTGACCGGTCTGAAGAAGGTCGACGACCTCACCGTCACCATCACCCTCACCGCGCCGTTCGCCGAGTTCGAGTCGGTGCTCGGCTACCACGTCTTCGCGCCGCTGCCGAACGCCGCGTGGGCCTCGGACGGGGTGTTGAAGGAGGGCTTCGAGGAGGCGCCGATCGGCAACGGCCCGTTCAAGATGAAGGGGAGCTGGCAGCACGACAGCCGGATCGAGGTCGAGCGGTACGACGCACACCCCGGGCCGAAGCCGAAGATCGGCGGCGTGGTCTTCCAGATCTACCAGGCGTTGGCCGCCGACTACGCCGACCTGCTCGCCGGGAACAACGACGTGACCCGCCAGGTGCCGACCGAGGCGCTGGGCAGCGCGCCGGGTGACCTGGGCGACCGGTTCAGGAAGAGCCCGCTGTCGTCGTTCCAGTTCCTCGCCTTCCCCACCTTCCAGCCGGAGTTCGCCAAGGCGGAGGTACGCAAGGCGATCTCGATGGCGATCGACCGGGACGAGATCGTGAAGGCGGTCTTCAAGGACTCGCAGACCTCCGCCCGGTCCTTCGTCTCCCCGCTGGTCGCCGGTGCCCGACCGGACACCTGCGGCGAGGCGTGCCAGTTCGATCCGGTGAAGGCCAGGGCCGCGTACCAGGCGGCCGGGGGGCCGGCGAGGTTGCAGATCTCCTTCAACGGCGACGGCGGCCACCAGGCGTGGGTGGAGGCCACCTGCAACCAGCTCTCCAGCAACCTCGGCGTGGACTGCACCAGTACGGCGGAGGCCCGCTTCGCCGACCTGCTGAACAAGGTGGAGGCGAAGACCCCGGTCGGGATGTTCCGGATGGGCTGGTCGATGGACTACCCGTCGATGCAGAGCTACCTCGGGCCGCTCTACACCACCGACGGGTCGTCGAACTACTACGGCTTCAGCAACGCCGAGTTCGACCGGCTGGTCGCCGAGGGCGAGCGGGCGCCGAACCAGGAGGAGGCGATCAAGAAGTACCAGGAGGCGGAGCAGATCCTGGCTCGGGAGATGCCGGTGATCCCGCTCCGGTTCGGGCAGAACAACTTCGGGCACTCCACCCGGGTCGGCAACGTCGAGATGGACGCGTTCGGCCAGGTCGACCTGCTGAAGATCGAGGTGACCGGCTGACCTGCCGACGGCACGGACGTGGGGGGGGGGGGCGTGG
>NZ_JBEEAC010000051.1:0-31623 GCF_040120695.1 Plantactinospora sp. B6F1
AGGAGGTCCTCGCCGCTGGCCGTCTCACCGGCGGCTGCGTCGACCGCCGCCTCGCAATGAGTGTTCGTCACGGTTGCCATCAGAGAATCCCTATCTGTCTGATTTCCACCGTTTACGTTACACTCCCACGAACCCGGGTGGTGGATGCCCAGGGTCGAGGCAGCCACCACCCGGGTTCGGGTGCGGAACTCAGGGCCGGAACGCGTCCCGGGTGTCCCGTGCGGCGTCGCCCACGTGGTCACCGGCCTGCTTGACGTTCGCCTCGGTCTGCTCGGTGGCGCCCTCGGCCTGAAGCCGCTCGTTGTCGGTCGCCTCGCCGACCTTCTCCTTGGCCGCTCCGGCGACTTCCTCGATCTTGTGCCGGATCTTGTCTCCCATGCCCATTGTGTCCTCCAGATTTTCGCCGAGCTGCGGTCCGCATCTCGCCGTCCTTCAATTGCCCATCGGCACCCCGGGCGAAACGGGCGCGGCGGCGGTCTCGGTCGGCCGGAGCGGTACCGCGGGTACCGGTCGGTTTCGGTAGGCTGCGGGCGACCTGGGAGGCAGGCGGGGGTGACCTGGGGAGGCCGCGATGTCCTGGCCGGACGGTGGAGCGTGGGTGGTTGCCCCGACCTCGTCGGGCGCGAGCTGGGCCCTGGCCACCGCCGCCCTCTGCGCGGCGTCGACGGCCCGGACGGCGGTGCTCCGGATCGTCGACGACAGTCCCGGCGACGATCCTGACGGCAGTCCCGGCGGCAGTCCCGGCGGCAGTCCCGACGACATCTCCGATGGCAGTCCCGACGACCGGCGCACGCTGCTGCGGGACAGCCTCGTCAGCCATGTCGAGGTGCGCGCCGGTGCCGCATCCCCGGTGGGCGTCGACGACCTGGTCGGGCTCGTCGGGGCGCTGTCGCGCACCCACGGGCTGGTCCTGGTGACCGGGGCACCCGGTCTCGCCGTACCGCTGGGTCGTGCCGGCTGGACCCTCGCGGACCTGGCCTGGGCGCTCGGCGCCCCGGTGGTGCTCGTCGCCGACCTGGGGCCGGACGCGGCCAACCACACCACGCTGGCCCTCGACGTCCTCGCCGGACGCGTCCTCGCCGGAACGATCGTCGCGGTCGGCGACGGCGACGAACCCGCCGGGCTGCCGGTCGGGCTGGCCGGCCGGATCCCGGCTGACGCGGCCGACCGGCCGGAGGAGTTCCGGGCGGCGGCCCCGGGCTGGCTCGATCCGCTGCTGCACGCCACCCGTCGCCCGACCGCCACCACCGCTGCCGCGCCGCCCGGGGCTGCACCGCCGACCACACCAGGCAGCGACCCGGCGGAACCGAGCAACGACCCGGCGGAGCCGCCGGGTCGCCGGTTGGTCCGGGCCCCGGCCCGCCGGACGGTCAGCGGCAAGCGGGTGCTGATCGTCCTGCTCGTGGTCTTTCTCGGCTCGGTGCTGCTGCTCTGTGGCCTGAACGTCGTCGCGCCGACCAATCCGGCCACCGTCACCCGGTACCGGATCGGCACGACCCAGGTCGCGCCGGACGACACACGGCCCTCCGCCCGGCTCCCGGTGCCGGTCACCACCTGGCCCACCGCCCGGCCCCCGGTGCCGCTCCGGACCCCGACTCCGTCCCGGTCGCCGTCGGTCGCCGCCTGCGCGCACCCGACCGGAAAGGTCGTCCCCACCGTGCCGGACGCGGCGACCAGGGCCAGGGTCGACGCCGCCTGGCTACGCATCGAGCGCTGGCTCGCCCGGCATGCCCCGCGTAGCCGGGCCGGCCTGCGTCCGCCCGCCGCGCCGGCCCGGATCGCCGCCCTGCAGACCCGGATGTCGATGCCGTTCCCGGCCGACCTGGTCGCCTCGTTGCGCCGGCACGACGGCGCGGACGACTTCGATCTGCCCCCCTTCTACCAGCCGATGCGGCTCGACCAGATCGCCGCCGACATGGCGGTGAACTGCAGGGTCCGGGCCGATGCTCCGGTCGACGAGGACTGGTGGCACCCGTCCTTCGTGCCGTTCGCGTCGGCGGGTGACGGTGGAAGCCTGCTGGTCGACCAGCGGCCCGGTGGGCACGGCCGGGTCGGCGAGTTCTATCCCGAGGACGGTACCGGGTTCGACGGCTGGCCGGCGTCGGTCGCCGAACTGCTGAACGGGGTGGCGAGGTCGCTGGAGACCGGCGAGCCGTACGCCGGACGGTACGGCCCGACCGTCGACGCCGAGGGCCGGCTCGACTGGACGATCGAATAGCGACCCGGCGGGAGGATCCCTGGCGGGAGGTTACGCCTGGCAGGGGCGGTTGTTGATCGTGCAGGCGGTGGGCTCGCCGTCGATCAGCGCGCCGTCGACCCGGAAGCGCACCTGCACCGAGCCGCGCGGCGGCACCCGGCTGGTCGCCCGGTCCGGGACGAAGGTCCAGGTGGCGCCCTCGCGGCTGGCCTGGGCACCATCCACCGCCGCGACGGACTGGGTCTGTCGGGGCAGCGTGATGACGAGCCGCCAGCCGGTGGCCGGACCCGGGCCGGGGTTCGTGATGGTCACCGAGGCGGTGTAGTTGAGCAGCGTGACGTCCTCGGTCGCGTACCGGGCGGTCAGGGTCGGCGGCGGGGCCGGTGACGGGGGCGCCGGGCGCTGCGGCCTGCTCCGGGTCCCGGCCCGGGACGGGGTCGCCGACGGCGGCAGCGGCGAGGCCGCGGGCGGGGTCGCGCTGCCACTGACCCCGTCGTCCGTGCCGTCCCCGGGGTCCACCTCGGCCTCGGCCGACGGCGGCGGCGCCACACCCAGCGGAGCCATCCGGTCCGGCGTGCGGAACAGTGTGACGACGAGGAATCCGGTGCCGATGACCGCGACCAGCGCCGCCGCGACGATCAGGCCCGCCGCCACCCGGTCACCGCGACGTACCGGCAGCAGCCCGACCATCCGGCGGGCCAGGGCACGGACCGCCGCGACCCCGGCGAGCAGTGCGTCCAGGACGGCGACCGGCAGGGTACGCGCCGGACGTTGTCGAACCTTGCGCACGTGACTCCCCTTTCGCTGCACGTGCGGCGACACCGCGCCGCTCTCGCCGGTCAGGCCCGGGCCCTGCGGATCAGAGGGCCCGCAGCCCGGCGAGCACCGCCTCCAGCAGATCCTCCGAGGGCGCGTCCAGCACCGGTGGCTCGTGGGTGTCGATCAGTCCCGCCTCCAGCAGGTCGCCGAGAAGCACCCGTACGGTGCCGACCGGCAGGTCCAGCGCGGCGGCGATCTCCGCCACCGAGAGCGGCCGGCGACAACTGGCGAGGATCTCGGACTGCTCCGGAGTCAGATCGGCGCGCTGCGGCACCGGCCAGCGGGCCACCACCAGCGAGATCAGATCGAACTGTCCCCGAATCGGCTGCGTCCTGCCCCGCGTCATCGCGTACGGGCGGACCACCGGCCCGGCGTCCTGGTCGTACCAGGCGTCGTCGTGCCGACCTCCTGCACCGGTGCGCACCGCGTGTCACCCCCCGGTCAGATCATCGGCCGGTACCGGAAAGGTGGGCAGGTGCGTGTCGGCCCGGCCGGCCGCCAACGCCACCTCGTACGCCATCTCGTCGACGTCGGCGTCCCCGGCGAACCGGACGGCGAGGATCGCGCCGCCCCGGGTCGCGGCCACGAAGAGGAAGGCCCGGTGCATCTGCACGATGACCTGCCGGACCCCGCCGGGACCGGAGTAGCGGCTGGCGGCCTGGGCCAGCGCCTGCAACCCGGCGACCACACTGGAGAGCTGGTCGGCGAGTTCGCCGCCGACTCCCCGGGAGACCCCGAGCAGCAGCCCGTCGGGGGAGAGCGCCACGGCGTGCTCGGCCGCCGAGACCCGGTCCACGAACTCGTCGAGTATCCGGACCAGGTTATCCGTCGTGACCACTGCGTGAGTCACCTGTCGTCCTCTCGCTGCTTTCGGGTTGGTCGTCGCGGGGTGCCGGGAGCGCTACCGGCAGCTCCATCGTCGGCGACCAGTCGGTTGCGGCACGCCGGACCGGCGCGCCGTTCGGAGCGGAGCCGGCCCCCCGGCTCGGGATGCCGACCGGGGAGCCCGGGTCCGGACGGCGGACCCGGACCGGCAGCGCCGGGGCGGCCCCGGGTCGGGGCGCACCAGCCGGCGGTCCGACGACGGTGTCGGCCGGCCGCCCCGGGGCGGCGGTGGTGCCCGGGGCAGGGGTCGGTGCGGGATCGGATGTATCGATCAGCAGCGTAGCCGGCACCAGCACGATCGCGGCCGTCCCGCCCCGAGGGCCGGCCGTCAATTCGACGGTGACCCCGTGCCGGCGGGCGAGCCGGCCGACCACGTACATCCCGACGGCGCCGGTGAGCGGGCCGGTGTTCGGAGTGTCCCGGATCAACTGGTTGAGCGCGTCCAGTTCGGCCGGGCCCCGGCCCACACCGTCGTCGCTGATGATGATCACCCGACCGCCGTCGCGTACCTCGTTGGCGATCCGGACCGTGGTGGTCGGGGCCGATCCGGCGAGCGCGGCCTCGACGAGTTCGGCGAGCAGATGGATCAGGTCGGGCAGGGCCCGTCCGGCGACCGACCCGGACCAGTTGGGCGCCACCAGTACCCGTGGATAGTCCGAAACCTCGGCGACCGCGCCCCGCACCACGTCGACCAGCGGCACCGGCCGCCGCCACCGCCGGCCGGGCGTACCGCCGGAGAGGCTGATCAGCTGTTCCACGTTGCGCCGGATCCGGGTGGCGAGGTGGTCGAGCTGGAACAGCTCGGACAGCTCCTCGGTCTCGGTCTCCCGCCGCTCCATCGCGTCGAGCAGACCGATCTGCCGGTGCAGCAGGCTCTGGTTCTCCCGGGTCAACCAGACGTTGACCTCCCGGGCCCGTTGGTGCGCGGCGAGCCGGGCCGAGATCTGCGCGGCCCGCTCGGTCACCCGCTCGGTCTCCGCCTGCCGTCGCCCGGTCTGCGCCACGAGCTGCTCCCGCTGGCTGGCGAGCCGCTTGCGCTGCGCGGCCAGCTCGGTCGCCCGGTCGGTCAGCGTGGCGGCCCGGTTCCGCTGGGCGGCCAGCTCCGCTCTCAGGCCGTCCCGGGCACTTGCCAGCGCGGCGTTCTCACCGCCCAGCTCGTCGAGGCGGGCGACGATCCGCCGGGAGCCGCGCAGGGTCAGTACGGCGGCGGCCACCAGCACCACCAGGCCGAGTCCACCGACCAGGCCGGCCCGGGTGACCACCCCGGCGGCGCCCCGGGTGGCCCGGTCGACGCTGTCCCGGACCCCGGCGGTGACCAGGGCCCGCAGTTCGGACAGGGCCGGTTCGGTCGCCGCCTGCCAGCGGGCGGGCGGGACCGGCGGGTTTCCGCCGTTCCAGTCGGCCGCCAGGAGTTCCGTCTCGGCGGCGTGCAGGGTGGCGAAGACCGGACCGTCGACCAGCCGGTCGAAGTCGGCCCGCTCCGCCCCGGGCAGTCCGCTCCCCGCCTCGGCCCGGACGAACCGGGCCACCGCGACGAGGTCGACCAGCCGGGCGTGCTCCGCCGGGGTCAACCGGGGCGAGGCGAGCGCCCCGGCCACCAGGGCGTCCTCCCGGGAGAGCAGCTCGGCGGCGCGGGAGAGCGCGAGAAGGGTACGGGTCTCCTCCATCAGGTCGCTGCGCCGGCTGGTCCACTGCGAGCCGTACACCGCGAAGCCGGCGTCGATGATGTTCGCGTACGACGCGGCGGCGCTGGCCCGGTCCACCCGCCTGCCGTCGATGTCGTCGCGGAGCGACCGGAGGTCGTCCAGGCGCCGGATGAGTTCCGCCGCCCGTTCCCGGACCCCGCCGACGGTGACCAGCCGGAGATCCGTCTCCCCGGTGAACCGCCGCAGCGCCCCGACCGCCGCGTCGGTGCGGCCGCGCTGTTCGCGCAGGGCGGCCCGGTGCCGTCCCGGCGCGGCCAGCTCGACCATGCTGAGCCGGCGTTCCGCCTGGAGGCCGAGGATCAGCGCGTCGGTCGGCTGGCCGAGCTGGGTGCCGAGGGCGCGGACCGCGAGCAGGTCCATCGCGTCCCGGGAGGTCAGGAAGGTGGCGTAGCTCCAGAGGACGGTCAGGACGACGAGCAGGGCGGCAGCCTTGGCCACGATCCGGCTGGGCACCGGACCGACCGGCCGCTCCGCCGAATCCACCGGCCGTGCCCGGTCACCCGGCTGTTCCGCCGGCCGTGCCCGGTCACCCGGCTGTTCCGCCGGCCGTGCCCGGTCACCCGGCTGTTCCGCCGGCCGTGCCCGGCCGACCGGGCCGTCCACGGGTGCGGCGTCCGCCGGGGTACGGGTGGTACCCCCTCGGGCGGCACCCCCTCGACGGAGGCCGGAGCCGAGCGCCGCCATCCGCCGGGCCGCCGCCTTCACCGTGCCGTCCGCTGTGGCCAGGGCGAACCGACCGGACGGCCGCCGGATCGCTCCTCGACGATGGCACGCAGCCGGGCCAGCAGCTCGCTTCGGTTCGCGCAGTTCAACCGCTGACGCATCCGGGCCACGTGGTGTTCGACGGTCTTGGCGGAGATGAACAACCGGTCGCCGATCTGCTTGTACGTCAGGCCGCTGAGCACCAGTTCCGCGACCTCCCGCTCCCGTTCGCTGAGCCGGTTCTCGGCCGGTACCGCGATGTCGTCCGCCACCCGGCCCGGTCCGGTACCCGCCGCTGCGGTGCCGCCCTTCGCGCCGGCCGGTCGGCCCTGGAGCATCCGGGCACAGTCCAGCAGGGTGGTCATCGCCTTCCGGTCGGAGGTGCGGATCGCGGCCTGGCCGGCGAGCCTTGCGCCGTCCCAGCAGAGTCCGATGCCGTGCAGGCCCCGGGCGGCCGTCTCCACCCGCGCCGGGTCGACGGCGCCGCGCAGCACCTCGACCCAGCTCTGCCCGGCGGCGGCCACCACCGAGGCGTACCGGGTGTGCCCGGTGGCGGCGGCCAGCGCGGCGACGTGCTCGTCCGCCACCGCTGGCCGGTCGGCCAGAATCGCGGCGTGCAGGCAGCTCCAGTGCAGCGGGGTTGTCCACAGTGGTGGGTCGCCCAGCCGGGCCAGCAGGTCCCGGGCCTCGCCCAGATAGGGGGCGAGCCGGTCCAGCTCGCCGAGCCGGGCGGCGGCGATGGCGAACTCGCCGAGCGGCAGCAGGGTGAACAGGTCGACCGGGTGGCGTACCACCGCCTCCCGGGCGCGTTCCCAGCCGCGTTGCAGGGCCGGCAGGTCGCTGTTGCGCCGGGCGGTGCCGAGGTCCAGCGCGGCGGCGAAGATCAGGTCGCGGGATTCCAGCGGTACCGGGCCGGCGGTGACCGCCGCCAACTGTGCGGCGGCCTCGGTGGCCCGGCCGCGGACCATCAGCAGCCAGGCCTGGAGCAGTCGGTGCCGGCGGGCGGTCAGCGCCGCGCCGAGCCCGGCGGCGACGGCCCGGTCCAGGGCCCGCTCGCCGATGTCCAGTTCGCCGCAGTGCAACGCCACCAGGGCGGCCAGCGCCGCCGGGGTCTCCGGCAGCAGCACCGACCGGCCGGCCGGTTCGAGCAGGGCGGACGCCTGCACCAGGGTGGAGAGGGCGGCGGTGGGCGGGCCGGAGAGAGTCTCCCGCAACCCTCGGGCCATCAGCAGCGCGGCACTGGCGAGCAGCGTCGGCGGACCGTCGGCGGGCGGGTCGGCGAGGATCCGATCGAGCTGCTCGACCCGGCCGGCGCCGGCCGCGCCGATAGCGGCGAACGCCAGCGAGGACGGGGTACCCGACCAGCCGTACAGCTCGACCGCGCGATCCGTGTGGCCCCGGTGCACCAGCGCGGTCGCGGCGACCGCCGCCCCGTCCGCCCGGTCCGGCGAGTCCGGCGCGGCGATCAGCCGGTCGGCCAGGCGCAGCGCGGAGTCGAGGTCGGCGGAGAGCGCCGCCGCCATCGCCCGCCGGGCGGCGACCGGCCGCCCCGCCGCACCGGCAACCGCGAAGAGCCGGGCCGCCAGCGCCGGATCGTCGCCCAGCGCCTCGTCACCGGCGGCCTCCGCGACGCCGGCCGGGCAACTGCCGCCGAAGCCGCCGTCGAGCATCGACCGGACCAGCGGGAGTACCCGGCCGCCACGCTGTAGCTGCAACTCCGCCAGGCGCTGCCAGACGGCCGCCCGCTGGCTCGCCGGGCTCAGCGCGGCGATCGCCCGCCGGACGATCGGAGCGAGCCGGTCGTCCGGCCCGAGCAGCCCGGCGGCCCGGGCGGCGGCCAGCAGTTCGTCGAGCTCGTCCGGGTGCCGGGAGAGCAGCGCGCCGAGCAGGTCGGTGGGGAGCGCCGGGCCGGCCGCCATCGCGAGCAGCAGCCGGCGTACCTCGATGTCCAGGCTCTCCAGCTCCGGCGCGAACTGGAGCAGTACCGACCGGGGCACCTCCAGGGTCGGCGCCGGGCGGTCGGCACCGGTGTGCGGCCGCTGCACGCGAGCGGGCCGGCGGTCGGCCGGGCGCTGCGCCCGGGCCAGCCACTCGACGAACCGGGGTACGCCACCGGTCTGCTCCTGCACCAGCCGGGCGACCCCGGGCGGGGGTGCCGAGCCGTACGCGGTGCCGAGGTAGGCCGCGGTGCGCGCCTCGGTGAACGGGCCGGGCAGCACCGGTGGACCGCCGCGGTGCAGTACCTCGGCCAGCTCGGTCAGCCCGACCGGCCGGGGCCAGGGCCGGAACGCCACCGCCAGCCGGGCCCGGCCGGTCTCGGCCAGCCGGCGCAGCTCGGCCAGGGCGGTGGCGTCGAGCAGGTGGGCGTCGTCGACCAGTACGGCGCAGTCCGGGTCCGCCGGGTCGGTCAGCTCCCGCCAGGAATCGAGCACGGGCACCCCGGCCCGCTGGTAGCCCCGGCGCAGCCGGGCCAGTACGGCCGTCTTGCCGTGCCCGCCCGCCGCCTGTACGGCGGTGCAGAGCGGTGCGTCCGGATCGGCGTCGACCCGGGCCAGGAAGGCGGTGGTCTGCTCGTCCAGTACGAGCGGGGCGTCGGTGCCGGTACGCGGCGTCAAGGCGGTCGTCACCGGCCCCACCCGGGCGGGGCGGCGACGGTCAGCGGATCCGCCCCGACGACCGAGCCGAGCAGTACGCCGAGCGCGGTCACCAGGACCACCAGGCCGATGACCCGGCTGTCGCGGCCGGACCCGAGGCGGGACAGTGCCCGCATCGGCAGCTCCAGGGGGGTGATCTTGACCGGAGGCCGGGGCGGCAGTGTGGAGCGTTCCTCGTCGTACCGGCCGGGTTCGCGGCCGTCGCCGGGCCGGCCGGGTTGCCGGCGGGCCGGATCCGCGCGCCGGGCACCGGGTCGGGGCGGGCGCATCACCGGCGGGCGGGGTGGTGGCCGGTTGCCCCGCTGCCGGTCCAGCAGTTGACTGCCGGCCACCGCGGCGCCGGCCGCGACGGTGAGCTGCGGGTCGGCCTCGACCTCGACGGGTACCGGGAATCTGGCCGCGAGCAGCTCCCGCACCAGCGGGATCCGGGCCGAGCCGCCGGCCAGCAGGACGCCGTCGAGCCGGTGCGGCGCCAGGCCGCAGGACCGGACCGTACGGGTCAGCTCGTCCACGGTCAGCGTGACGGCGGGCCGGATCAGGTCTTCGAACTCGGCGCGGCGTACCGGCACCCGGGTCTGCCGGCCGGGCAGCCGGACCGGTACGTCGGCGGTGTCGGCGGCGGTCAGTTCCGCCTTGGCGCGGCGGCACTCCCGGCGCAGCCCGAGCAGGGCCTGCCGGACGAGTGGGCCTGTCGGGTCCGCGAGTTCCTTGGCCAGCCCGGCTTCCTTGGCCAGCCCGGCGCGGACGTGTTCGACCAGTGCCTCGTCGAAGTCGGCCCCGGCGGGCGGCTCGCCGTCGGTGAGCCCGCCGCGCAGGTCGAAGCCGCGTGGCTGGGCCCGGTCGACGACGGCGGTGGAGTAGGTGTGCCCGCCGAGGAGGTAGACCCCGAGGGTGCGGCCGGTGAAGCCGTGCGCGGCGTGGCTGGCGGCGGCGAGGACGGGTGCCGGCAGCAGGGTCGCGTCGGCGAGACCGACCTCCCAGAGCGCCTCGCCGAGCAACTGCCGCCGGTAGTCGCCCCAGCCGGCCGGATGGCTGAGCACTATCCCCTCTGGACGTTCGCGTTCCTGGTCGACCACCCGCTCGACCACCCACATCGCGAGCATGGCGGTGAGTGCCTGCGCCGAGCACGTCTCGCCGCCGACCAGCAGTGGCACGTCGTCGCCGATCCGGTTGCCGAAGCCGCGGGCGACCCAGCCACTGTCGACCGGACCGTCGTACTCGTCCGGGTCGGCAACCGTGATCGACCGGTTGCTCGACATCAGCAGGACGGAGGGAACGGAACAGCCCGCCGGCCCGAGCCGGACGGGTTCGGGGGGATCCCAACTGTTGCCCCGGAGGCGGGCGACAGCGGCAGCCGTACCGGTACTGCCGATATCGATTCCGAGGACGTAGGGCATCCGATCATTCCTTCACCGCGAGTAATCACCCCGGGACGGCGCGTACCGTGTCGCAGCCCATCCGGGGACGACCCCGGGCGGCTGGGATCGCCCGGTGGGCCGTTAGGGAGTCATCTTTTCGTACCAGAGATCTATCCGCCATCGGGACCCTAACTCGGCCGGAACGCATCCCCTATGCCCCTAACGCAGATCTAAGGCACGGCCCTAGCGGACCCGTCGGGGAACCCCGGCGCGGTCCCCGATGTCAGGCTCGGCGGAACCGGTCTACCGTCTGGGGCAGACATCCGGCGGCGGCGTACACGCGGCCACCACACCCCACCGGACCCGGGCCGGGCGGGACCGCACCGAGGAGACCGGCACATGGGCTCGCCCCAGACACTGCACGACTTCGTCCTGAACCTGCTGACCAATCCGGACGCCCGGTCGGCCTTCGAGATCGACCCGGAGGGGACGCTGCGCGACGCCGGACTGGCCGACATCAGCGTCGCGGACGTCCAGGACGTGGTGCCGCTGGTGGTGGACTACGCGCCGGTCCAGGGCCTCACCTCGCTCGCGCCGGTCGGCGACGACGTGGGCCTGGGGCAGTTCCAGCTCGACCCGAGCGGTGTCATCGGCCAGTTGCAGAGCGTCGCCACGCAGCTCGGCGTCCCCGCGCAGTCGACGGGCTCGGGCCCGGACGTCAACGCGGCGACGCTGGGTGCGATCAGTGTCGCGCCGGGCGCGCTCGGCGGCGTACTGCCGGGACTCGGCACCGACCCGCTCGCCGACCCGCTGGGTCTGGTCGATCCGCTGGTACCGACCGGTGTGGACGTCGCCGACACCCTCGATTCCGAGGTGGTGGACCCGGCGCTCACCGACACCGGCGACGCCGTCGGCACCACGGACGGACTGGGGGACCCCGCGCAGGGCGGGCAGGTCGGCCTGGTCGACTTCGCCGGGGACACCGTGCGGGGCACACTGGACGACGTCACCGGGCTGGTCGACTCGCTCGGTGTCGGCGGCACGGTCGGCGGCACCGTCGGCGGCGTGACCGACACCGTCGGCGGTGTGACCGACACGGTGACCGGGGTCGGCGACGCGCTCGACCTCGAACCACTCGGCTCGACCGGGGCGCCGGTGCTCGACGGCACCACCTCGACGGTGACCGGCCTCACCGACAGCCTCGGCAACACTCTCAACGACACCACCTCGGGTGTCATCGGTGACAGCGGCCATGCCGGAGACGTAGACGCCTCCACCTCCGGCGGCCTCCTGGGAATCACGGACGACCTTCTCTGAGCGCGGGAAGCCCGTGAGGCCCGCCGAAGGCCGGACCGTGGTCCCACGGTCCGGCCTTCGGTCCTCTTGATAATTACGGCGTAACCGGCACACTTGGTGCGTGATGGCGCCCCCCTGGCTTGACGTACTCGACGAGATCGTGCGGGTCTCCGGCGCGCACGGTCGGGGTGACCTCATCTCGTGGCTTCGGCTCCGGCGAGCCCAGCTGCTGGACCCGCGACTGCGGGTACTGATCGTGGGCGAGCCCAAACAGGGCAAGAGCCAGCTCGTCAACGCGCTGCTCAACGCCTCGGTCTGCCCGGTGGGAGACGGGGTGAGCACCACCATCCCGACCGTGGTCGGGCATGCCGAGGCGCCGACCGCCGCCCTGGTCTGGAGCCCGCCACCGGCACCCGACCAGGTGGCGAACGGTCAGGACCCGCAGCGACCGCCCGGCCGGCGTCGCGCCGGCCAGGGACCATCGGTGCGGAGCGGCCCGGCCGGCCCGGGCGGCGCACCCGTGGCCGGCGCCCGCCCCGGCATGGCGGTGCCCGGACCGGCACAACGGATCGCCGTACCGATCGAGCAGATCGCGGCCCGGATCAGTGGCCGCGGCGGCGGCATCGGGGACGTACCCGCCGGCTCGGCGGTGGCCGGGCCGTCCGGCGGGGGGCGGACGGTCGGCGGCGGGACGATGCGACGGCGGCCGGGCGGCGGGCTGGAACACGCCGAGATCGGCCTCCCCCGGGCGCTGCTCGCCTCCGGACTCGTCCTCGTCGACACCCCCGGAGTGGACGGCACCGACCCGGGCCGGGCGATCAGTCCGGCCGCCACCCCGAGCCAGGCCGACCTGGTGCTGCTGGTCTCGGACGTGACCCGGGAGCTGTCGGTCGCCGAGCTGAACCTGTTGCTGCACATCGCGCAGTCGCACGCCAACCTGGCGGTGGTGCAGAGCAAAATCGACATGGTGCCGCACTGGCGCGCGGTGGTCGAGCGCAACCGGCAGCACCTGGCCGACGCGGGCGTACCGGCGACGCTGATCCCGGTCTCCGCGACGCTGCGGTTGCAGGCGGCCCGGGGCAACGACAAGCAGCTCAACGCCGAGTCGTACTTCCCCGAGCTGGTCAACCGGATCAAGCGTGACCAGGCCGGCAAGGCCGACGCGCTGGCCAGGGCGGCGGTGGCGCTGGGCGCCCGGACCGTCCTCGAACAGCTCGCGGCGCCACTGCGCGCCGAACTCGCGGTCTCGAAGGAGGCCGCCGTCGAGCAGTCCGGCCCGATCTCGAAACTGCACGCCGCCCAGCGCGAGGTGGACGAGCTGCGCCGCTGCTCGGTGCGGTGGCAGAACACCCTGAACGACGAGATGGCCGACCTGATCTCCGACGTGGAGTACGACCTGCGAGACCGTACCCGACAGATCCTGCGCAAGGTGGACGAGGCGTTCGACACGGCCGACCCGCTGACCGGCTGGGACACCTTCCAGGAGTGGCTGACCGAGAACCTCACCGAGGCGGCCGAGGCGAACTACGCCTGGCTGGCCGAACGCTGCGGCTGGATCGCCAACCGGGTCGCCGGCCAGTTCGACCGGTACGGCTTCGACGCGCTGCCGAGCTGGTCGGTACGGGTACCGGAGAACCTCGGCGACCGGATCCAGATCATGGAGCAGCCGACCGTCGAGAGGTTCACCCGAACCCAGAAGCTAGTCACCGGCCTGCGCGGCTCGTACGGCGGAGTGCTGATGTTCGGCCTGGCGACCACGCTGGCCGGGATGCCGCTGATCAACCCGATCTCGCTCGGCGCCGGTGCGCTGTTCGGCGGCAAGAGCGTCCGCGACGAGGGGAAGTCGCTGCTCAAACGCCGGCAGGCGGCGGTCAAGGCGGCGACCCAGCGGCACGTCGACGACTTCTTCCTCCGGCTGAGCAAGGACTGCAAGGACACCGCCCGGCAGGTGCAGCGGATGCTCCGGGACCACTTCACCGGGCTGACCGAGGAGTTGCAGGAGGGCATCGTCCGGTCGTTCCGGACCGCCAAGCAGGCGGCCGAGGCCGACGCGGCCGAGCGGGACCAGCGGCAGCGCCGGATCGCCCTGGAGATGAAGCGGCTGGCCGACCTCTACGAGAAGGCCCAGGCACTGGCCGGCGCGCAGCCCCTCGGCACCGGGTCCACCGACCTGGAAGCCAACCCGTGAGTCGGGTGGGCCGGCTGGACGAGGCGGCCTGGGGGCTGGTGCACGAGGCGCTGGAGGTCTACGGCAACGATCCCTCGGCGGTGGAGCAGTTGCACCGGCAGTTCGCCCGGTTCGAGGAGCCGCTGCGGATCGCCGTCGCCGGCCCGTGGCGGTCCGGCAAGTCCACACTGGTCAACGCGGTGATGGGCGAGGCGGTCGCGCCGGTCGAGGTGGCCGACGGCGGCCAGGTCTTCACCTGGTACGAGGACGGGCCGGAGCCCCGGGTCACCGCGTACCCGGCCGGGGGTGCGCCCCGGGACCTCGCGGTGACCCGTACCGCCAGCGGGATGCGGGTGGACCTCGGCGGCGGGCGGTGGGACCGGGTCGACGACATCGTGGTGCAGTGGCCGACCCGGGCGCTGCGGCACGCCGTACTGATCGACACTCCGGCGGTCAGCCACCGGGCCGACGACCGGACGGCCGGCGAGGACGCCGGGACCGGCAGCGGGCGGCTGGCCCTCGGGGCGGGGCCGACCGCCGGGGGAGACGCCGAACTGGTCGGCGGCTCCGGTGGGGGCGCGGCCACCGTGCAGCGGATCGTCCGCGAGGCGGATGCGGTGCTCTATCTGAGCCGGGACGGCAGCGGAGACGACCTGCGGCCGTTCCAGGCGGCACAGTCGGGCTCGGTGGCCCGGGCCGCGCCGGTGAACGTACTCCTGGTGTTGTCCAGAGTGGACGAGCTGGCCGGGGGGCGGGTCGATGCGCTGCTCACCGCCCGGCAGCTCGCCCGCAGGCACCGCCGCGACCCGCGGATCAACGCGTACTGCCTGAGCGTGGTCGCGCTCGGCGGCCTCGTCGCGCTCGCCGGCCGGATGCTGAGCGAGTCGGAGTACGCCGTGCTGAACGCGCTGGCCGGGCTGCCGCGGGCGGAGACGGATCGGCTGCTGCTCTCCACCGACCGGTTCCTCGCCGCCGACTTCCCGATTCCGCTCGACCCGGAAACCCGCCGCCGGCTGCTCGACCGGCTCGGCATCTTCGGGGTACGTCTGTCGACCACCCTGGTCCGGACCGGCGCCGACAGCCGGGCCCGGCTCGCCGCCGAACTGGTCCGGCGCAGTGGCCTGACCGAGCTGCGCGAGTCGATGGCCCGATATTTCGTGGACCGCGCCCCGGTGCTCAAGGCCCGCGCGGTGTTGATGGCGCTGGAGTCGCTGCTCCGGACCGAGCCGCGACCGGGCGCGGCGGAGCTCCTCGCCCGGCTGGAGCAGGTGCTGGCCGGTGCGCACGAGTTCCGCGAACTGCGGCTCTCGGCCGCGCTGCTCGGCGGACAGCTCCGGTTCGACCCGGAGTTGTCGGCCGAGGCCAACCGGCTGATCGGCGGGGACGGGGCGAGCCTGGCGGCCCGGCTCGGCGTCGAGCACGACGTCTCCGGCGACGAGCTGTGGGCGCGCGGCTCGGCGGCGGTACGCCGCTGGCAGGACCTGGCCGAGGACCCGCTGCGCGGCGTCGACCAGCGCCGCGCCGCAAGGATCGTGGTACGCAGCTGCGAGGGAATCCTCGCCGAACTCTCCTGACCGTCGCCCGGCGCCCCGCAGGGGTCGGCGAGAACCTGCTGTCTCCGGGAAACAGTGCCTACGGACGCCTGCTGAAGCAACTCTTTCCCGGAAACAGCACGAGCCCACCCGTCGGCGAGCGGGCGCTGATCTGGGTCAGTCGTGGGGACGCAGCGAGCCGTCGGTGATCTCGCCGGGGCGGGCGGAGCTGATGGCGGGCTCCGGCACCGCGAGCGGGCCCGTGCCGGTGCGGGCATCCCCGATGGTGTCGAGGAGGTTCTTCAGCGCCTGCTCGACCTTCCGCTCCTCCTCGATCATGTCACCATCCATCTTGGACATCGCCTCGGCGACCTTGACGGCGACCTCCTGGGCCGTGGGCGCGCTCAACTCGTTGGTCTTCGGCGGATCGGGGACCAGGCCCTGGGAGACGGTGCTGCTCACGATCAGCACCGCGCCGGCGACCGCAAGGCCGCCCGAACCGATCGTCAGGGCCGTACCGACCGAGATCCCGACCAGGGTTCCCCAGGTGAAGGACTTCGGGTCCTTCCCGTTGTTGAGGGTCTGCACCGCCTGGATCGACTTGTCGAGCAGTTCGAGGATGCCCTTGCGGTACCGGATGTAGAGAATCTTGTTGCATTCGAGTTGTTCGCGAACCACCTTCGCCACGGCGGCCTGGTTGACCGACGCGGTCTGCAGCGGGGTGAGGAAGTTGTCGATGAAGTTGACCTGGAGGTCGCCCTGCCACTGGCTCATGTCGGTGCGGACGTCGTTGATCCGGGACAGCGCGGGGCTGGCCCCGCTGAAGTTGCCCGCGTCGTCCTGGCTGCCCTCGAAGGAGCTCTCGATCGTACGCAGCGCGGTGATCATTTCGTTGAGGGCGTCCGGGTCGGGCTCCAGGTATTTCTCGAAGGCCGGCTCGACCCACTCGTAGTACTCGTTGCGGACGGTGTTCCGGTAACCCTCGACCTCCTCCGGCGGGATCGGCGAGTGCGGTGACTCCGGGTGCGCCTGGGCCCATTCGAGGTCCACGGCCTTGCGCCACGACTCGATGTCGTCGAGCGTCTGCCGGATCAGTTCCCGCTTCAGCTCGGCGGCCTTCTCCCGGACCGTGCCCTTGTACGTCCCGCCGGCCAGATCGGCCGGCGTGTCGACTTGGCTGCTCACTGCTGACTGCTCCTTCAACTGCCCCCGTGCGGGCCGTCGGCTTCCAGGTCGAGGTCTGTGGATGTCCGGGTCAGCCCTGGTAGGGCTCGCCGGGGTGGTCGTCGGCGCCCTCCGCGGGCGGGTTCGACGCCGGGTTGTTCGGGTCGTGGTTCGCCGGGTCGGCCAGGTACTGCGACAGGGCGTCGGCGCTGGCCAGGTCGGCGTCGACGTACGCCTGCCGGGCGCGCCGGAGCGCGTCGGCGGCGTTGAGGATCGTCCCGCCGGTCTGGGTGTACATCCGTTGCATCTCGTCCCGGAGGGCGCCCCAGGCCGCCGCTCCGGCACTGGACATGATGGTGCCCCCCGGCCCGGTGGGGGTGTTGGCCCGGAACCCGCCGCCGTCGTCGCCGGTCGCGCCGCCGAGGGCACGGCTGGCGTCGTAGTAGACGTCCGCGATCCGCGGCAGGTGCACGTCGGACACCCGCCAGAGGTGGTAAAGGTCCCCACCGACGATTTCCGCCATCAGGACTCCTTGGCTGTTGCTGTGACATCTTCGAGAATGGCGGCGATCCAGCAGGCCGCCGTGGCCGACGCCACGCGCGTCCCTCAGCGGGCTCGCCGTCGGCTGACCAGCCAGCCGCCGAGCACGACGAGGATGCCGGCGACGGCGACGAACGGCCACCAGGGCACCGACGGCCCGGTTTCCGGATCTTCCTGGCCGGGCGGAGCCGGACGGAACGAGTACACCCGGTGGCCGGCGTTGTCGACGAGGTAACCGACCCCGGTGGCGCCCACCGCGATCGGCCCGACCACCGGACTTCCCGCCGGGTCGAGTGCGGCGGCGGTGTCGAGGATTCTGTCGGCGCCGAGCCGCAGGAGCGTCCGGGCCGACTGGTCGAGAAGGTAGATCTCGTTGCCGACGGCGCTTATCGCGGCGATGTTGTTGACGGGGGGCTCCGGCGGCGGCCAGCTCGCCGCCTCGGAGAGACCCCACCTGGCGCCGTCGGCCTGGTCCGGCAGGGTGACCGTGCCGAGTTGCCCGGCGCGCAGCCGGTGCACCACGAGCCCGTCGGCGATCCAGACGACTCCCTCGGCGTCCACGGCGAGGCTCGACGGGCTCGGCACCGGGATCGTGGTGGCGGCCCCTCCGGCCGCGGTGAGCTGGGCGTTCCCGTTTCCCGCCACGGTGTTGATGGAGCCATCCGGCGCCACCGCCCGGACACGGTGGTTGCCGACGTCTCCGATATAGACGGTGCCGTCGGGCGCCACGGCGAGGCCGCCGAGCTGACCGAAGGACGCCCGGGTGGCGGGTCCTCCGTCACCGATCGGCCCGGGCACACCCGTGCCGGCGAACACCGACATCCGGCCGTCCGGGGTGAGCCGGAACACCCGGGACAGGCCGGGATCGGCGACGAAGAGCGCGTTGTCGGGACCGACCGCCAGGCTCTGCGGCACCCCCAGGTCCACGTCGGTGCCAGCCGTGCCGTCGGGCACCGCCGTGCCCGGGGTGCCGGCCCGACCGGTGCCGGCGACGGTCGAGATGGTGCCGTCCGGGGCGACCGCCCGGACCCGACGGTTGCCGCCGTCGCTGAGGTAGACGGTGCCGTCGGCGGCCACCGCCACCCCGCCCGGATGGTTGAGCGAGGCCGCCGACGCCGGACCGGCATCACCGGTCGAGCCGGCCGTGCCGGTGCCGGCGAAGACGTCGAGGTCGGACTTCCCGCCGTACGCCGGAGGGGGCGGTGCCAGCGCGACCCCGATCACCAGCGCGGCGAGCGGCACGACGACCCGACTCTGCGAATGCATGAGGCCGTGTCTACCACAGCGCATCAACCGGTCGATTGGTCGGTTCCTGGCGTTATCGTTACGCCGGCACACCTCTGCCCTCGAAGGGAGCGACATGCCCTCCATCGGTGAGTACCTCGACAACATGGTCGTCACGGTGGACTCTCCGGACGAGCGCATCCGGGCACGCGTCTCCAACTACCACGACGTGGAGATCACCTTCGCGCCCGGCGCGTTCGACCGGTACGACGAGGAGCACCTCAGTCACCAGCTCGGCCGGCTGGGGCTGACCACCTGGGTGGCCTATCACCGGGCGCGTTCCGAGGCCTACCGGAAGTCCCAGGGGTTCAGCTCGGACGAACTCGCCGACGCGGAACGACCCAGCGACGATCCGTACCGGCGACAGTACGAGACGGAGCTGAACGCCATCGAGGCCGAAGGTGTCTCGACCGGTGGCGCGGTGCGGGTCCGCACCTACGGGCTGATGCGGTGGAGCGTCGACATCGAGCCGGGCAGCATCCGGCGACTCGGTGAGACCGCCTTCATCGCCGAGTTGCACTCGGCGATGAAGGCCCTGCTCAGCGACCGGGAAGTGAAGATCATCGGTCTCAAGTCGGAGTACTTCGACATCGGCATCCCCCGGCGCTGGCGGGAGTTGATGACCGAACTGCGCGCCCGTAACCGGCACCGCCGCTGATCCGCGCGGGCCCGCCCCGCAACCCGCGTCGGGTCCGGCGCCGGTGGTGGGCCCGAGCCGGAGCGGCGTGCGGCGGTGCCCTGGACCGGCCGGTGAATCGGGGCCGACATCGCCCGGAAACTGCTCGACGGCACGGCCGGCGAATAGCCGGCCGGTGGTCGCCTGGCTCTCCAACGCTGCTCCGAACCGCCTTGAGGGTTGTGGCAACCTCAGGGCCTATCCTGGGCCGATGTTGCTGGAAACCTTCAACCTGGCGCACCGGGCTTCGGGCGGCGGGGCGGCGCGGTGAGCCGGCCCGAGCGGAGACTGCGCCCGGTCGACCTCGCCCGGTTGGCCGGCATCTCCACCCAGCAGGTCCGCAACTACCTCGACGCCGGGGTGCTGCCCCCGGCGCCCCGCACCGCCGCCGGCTACCGCCAGTTCGACGAGCGGCACCGCCGGGCGCTGCTGACGTACCGGGCCCTGGCCAGGGGCTACGGCTGGGAGACGGCTCGGTCGATCATGCACGCGGTGCACACCGGGGACCTGCCGTCAGCGCTCGCGCTGGTCGACGCCGCCCACGCCGGGCTGCACGAGGAGCGCCGCTCGCTCGCCGAGACGGCCACCGCGCTGGAGGCGGTAGCCGAGCAGGAGACCGAGTCGGCGACCGTACCCCGGCTGGCGCTGCGGATCGGCGAGCTGGCGGCCCGGCTCGGTGTGCGTACGTCGGCGCTGCGGGTCTGGGAGGCCGCCGGCCTGCTGGTACCGGAGCGCGAACCGGGCACCGGATACCGCCGCTTCGGCCCGGCCGAGATCCGGAACGCCCAGATGATCAGCATGCTCCGGCGCAGCCGCTACCCGCTGCCGCAGATCCGGCCGATCCTGGACGGTCTCCGCCGCACCGGCAGTACGGCGGCATTGCGGGCCGCCGTCTCACGCCGTCGCCTGGAGCTGACCGAGCGGGCCACCGCGATGCTCGAAGGGTCGAGCCGGCTGCACGACTACCTGAGCACCGTGCCGGCCGGGGGAGCGGTCAGCGGTGACCCGTCGACTGAGCACCGTGCCGGCCGGGGGAGCGGTCAGCGGTGACCCGTCGACTGAGCACCGTGCCGGCCGGGGGAGCGGTCAGCGGTGACCCGTCGACTGAGCACCGTGCCGGGTGGAGGCGGCCAGCGATGACCCGCCGGCCGGTACCGGAGGACTAGGCTGCCGGGCGTGGAGTCCGTGCCGTTCCTCCTCGCCGGCCGGCCGGCCCGGGGCGCCGATCCCCTCCTGGTCCGGCATCCGTACGACGGTCGCGAGGTCGGCCGGACCAGTTTCGCCGACCCGGAACAGGTCGAGACGGCGGTCGCCGCCGCTGCCCAGGTGGCGGACCGGGCCGCCGCGCTGCCGGCGCACGTCCGGGCCGGAGCCCTGGAACACGTGTCGCGCCGGCTCGCCGAACGGGCCGGGGAGGTCGCCCGGCTGATCACCGCCGAGAGCGGCAAGCCGGTCAGGTGGGCGAGGGTCGAGGTGGCCCGCGCGGTCGCCACCTTCCGGTGGGGTGCCGAGGAGGCCCGGCGCTGGTCCGGCGATATGCAGCGGCTGGACACCGAGCCGACCGGGGAGGGCCGGATCGCCCTGGTCCGCCGGCTGCCCCGAGGACCGGTGCTCGGCATCACGCCGTTCAACTTCCCGCTGAACCTGGTGGCACACAAGGTCGCCCCCGCGCTCGCGGTCGGGGCGCCGATCGTGGTCAAGCCGGCCCCGGCGACCCCGCTGACCGCGCTGCTCCTCGGCGAGCTGCTGGCCGAGGCGACCGAGCCGGACGGTCCGGGCAGCGGCCTGCCGGCCGGGATGTGCTCGGTGCTGCCGCTGCCGAACGACCGGGCCGGTGAACTGGTCCGTGACCCCCGGCTGCCGGTGGTGTCGTTCACCGGCTCCGGGCCGGTCGGCGCGGCGATCCGGCAGTCGGTGCCGGACAAGCACGTCACGCTGGAGCTGGGCGGCAACGCCGCCGCGGTGGTCTGCGCGGACTGGGCCAGCGTCGACGACCTCGACCACGCCGCGCGGCGGATCGCCACCTTCGGCAACTACCAGGCCGGGCAGAGCTGTATCGCGGTGCAGCGGGTCTACGTGCACGAGTGGCTGCTCGACGGCTTCCTGCCCCGGCTGGTCGCGGCGGTCGCCGCGCTGCGTACCGGGGATCCGGCTGACGAGGCGACCGAGGTCGGGCCACTTGTCGACGAGGCCGCCGCCCGGCGGGTGGAGAGCTGGGTCGACGAGGCGGTGGCGAGCGGCGCCACCGTCGAGCTGGGCGGTCGCCGGGAGGGCGCGAACTACCCGCCGACGGTGCTGACCGGGGTGCCGCCGCGGTGCCGGGTCAGCACCGAGGACGTCTTCGGGCCGGTCCTGGTGGTGGCGTCGGTGCCGGACGACGCGGCCGCGTTCGCCGCCGTCAACGACTCGGCGTACGGGTTGCAGGCCGGGATCTTCACGCACGACCTGCGGACCGCCTTCGCCGCGTACCGGACGCTGCGCGTCGGTGGGGTGATCGTCGGCGACGTGCCGTCGTACCGGGCCGACCAGGTGCCGTACGGCGGGGTGAAGGGCAGCGGCGTCGGCCGGGAGGGGATACGCAGCGCGATGGAGGATTACACCGAGTCCCGGGTGATGGTGCTGAGCGGGATCGAGTGGTAGACCGACAGCCCAAATTCTCCACACTCATGGCCACGATCGAGACTCCGGGCACGGTCGCCGAGGCGGCGGCGGTGCAGGACCGGCTGCGCCCGCTGGTCGACCTGACCGGGTCGGGGGCGACCGCACCCCGCACGGTGGCCGGGCTCGACGTGGCGTACGCCGAGGACGGCGGAACTGCCCGCCCTGCTCGCCGCGCCCGCCCGGCTGACCGTGGACGGCCCTTCGCGACTTCTGTCGGTGCCGGGCGGACGGTGGCCGTCGCCGGGCGGGGTCCCGGGGTGCGGGGCGGGGGCTGTCCGGGTCGCCGGAGGATTCGGCACCGCGCCGGTCGGGCATCAGAGAAGGCGGCTGCCGGTCCACCGGTAGCCTGTGCCCGGATCTTGCCCTGCGACGAGCGAGGTGGTCATGTCGGTACGGCGTGTCGCAACCTGGTTGGGAGCCGTCTGCCTGCTGGTCGGCCCGACGGTGGCACTTGCCGCCGCCCCGGCCGTGGCCGAGGGGGAGTCGGTACGCGTCCGCGCGCCGAAGTCGATCAGTGCGGGCGGCTCGGCGGGCTCGGTGACGGTGAACGTCTCGATGCGCAGCGGAGGCTGTGTCAACGTCCGTACCGTGCTCGGCGTGCACCTGCCGGGGTTGACCGCCGACCAGGTCGAGTTGCGGGTCGCCGCCGACGGTGACTGGCGCCGGGTGCCGGTCTCGGACGCCGCGAACGGGATCGTCGTCGGGGAGCGCACCACACCGGACAAGGCCGAACTCTGCGCGAAGAAGAGCGTGTCGAGCCGGTACCGGGTGAGCCTGGCCGAGGGTGTGCCGGGTGGCCGGGTGACCCTGCTGGCCGAGGCGTACGGGGCGGGTGGGCGGCTGCTCGGCCGGGGCACCGACTCGGCCCGGGTGACCGGGCGGACCGGGGACCGCCCGGAGTCGCCGGACCGTACCCCCGCGCTGGTGATCCCGTCGGCGACGGTGCAGGCCACCGAGGAGCCGGTGGTCGAGGCCACCCAGGCGGCGGCCGCCCCGCCGACGCGGCCGGTCGCCGCCGACTCCTCCGATGGGTCGCTGGGACTGGGCGGCCTGGTGATGGTGGTCGGCGTGGTGATGGTCGGGATCGGGATCGCCCTGATCGTGCTGCTGATCCGACGGGGCCGGGCCGAGCGCGGCCGCGCGGTGGGCGCGACGGCGGCAGGTGCGGATCCGACGGCCCGGATCGTCCTGCTCGGTGCGGAGCAGACCACCCGGATCCCGCCGGCCGGTGCCGACCCGACGGCCCGGATCCCGCCGACCGGTCAGGTCTTCCGCAGCGGTGTGCGGATGCCCGGCGCGGGCCCTGCCGGTTCGTTGCCCGGCTCCGGCTCTGCTGGACCCTTGCCCCGTTCAGGCTCTGCCGGACCGTTGCCCGGTTCCGGGCCGGCCGACCGGCCAGGAGCGGCGGGCGGGGTACCGCCGGTCGTCGGTGACCAGACGCTGATCCTGCCCACCGCCGGATCGGCTCCGTCGCGACCGGCCGGGTCGACTCCGCCCCGGCAGCCCGGGACGGTCCCGCCGCACGGGGCAGCCTCGCGCCCGTCCCCGCCGCATGTGGCGCCGCCGCACGCATCCTCGTCGCACGGAGCGCCGCCGCACGTGGCGCCGCCGGTCCGGGGTGGCTCGGTGCCACCCGGCGACGTGCCGCCGGCCGAGCCGGATGCCGCGCCACCCCGACCGGGCGGACCGGTACCGCCGGAGCAGCCCTCGGCCGGTGGCCCGGACGCGACCCTGATCCTGCCGCCGGCCCGGCGCCCTGAGGCGTAGCCCGGGCGGCTGTCCGGCCTGGCGTGTCGGGGAGGCACGGCATGCCGAACAGGGCGGACTACACCTGTCGCGCCGGCAGATCGCCTTGGGGCGGGGTGCGGCTTCCGGCTCCGATACGCTCAGGCCGTTGACCGAGTGTCCGGCTGAGGGGCGAGATCTTGTCTGATTTGTCCGCAATCGTCAAGGCGTACGACGTCCGGGGCACCGTTCCCGACCAGTGGGACGAGCGGGCCGCCGAGGCGTTGGGTGCGGCCTTCGCGCAGCTTCTCCGGACCTCCGGAGAGCCGGCCGGGACCGTAGCCGTCGCCCACGACATGCGGGCGTCGTCACCGGGCCTCGCCGGCGCCTTCGCCAGCGGGGTCCGCTCGGAGGGGCTCGGCGTGCTCCATCTCGGCCTCGGCAGCACCGACCTGCTCTACTACGCCTCCGGCAGCCTCCGCCTGCCCGGCGCGATGTTCACCGCCAGCCACAACCCGGCCGCCTACAACGGCATCAAGATGTGCCGCTCCGGCGCCCGGCCGGTCGGCCAGGACAGCGGGCTGGCCGAGCTGCGCGACCGGGCCCAGGCGCTGCTGGACAAGGCCGAGACGCGGCCGGCGGACGAGCCGCTGCCGCCGCTGGAGCACCGGGACCTGCTGTCCGCGTACGCCGCACACCTGCGCACCCTGGTCGACCTGACCGGGATCCGCCCGCTCAAGGTGGTGATCGACGCCGGCAACGGGATGGGCGGGCACACCGTACCGGCCGTGCTCGGTGACGCCGTGCTGCCGGCGTTGCCGCTGGAGATCGTGCCGCTCTACTTCGAACTCGACGGCTCGTTCCCCAACCACGAGGCGAACCCGCTGGACCCGGCGAACCTGGTCGACCTCCAGGCGGCGGTACGCGAGCACCGTGCCGACCTGGGGCTGGCCTTCGACGGCGACGCGGACCGCTGCTTCGTGGTCGACGAGCGGGGCGAACCGGTCTCGCCGTCGGCGATCACCGCCCTGGTGGCGGTCCGTGAGCTGGCCAAGCATCCGGGAGCGTCGATCATCCACAACCTGATCACGTCGAGCGCGGTGCCGGAGATCGTCCGTGAGCACGGCGGCGAGCCGGTGCGCAGCCGGGTCGGCCACTCCTTCATCAAGGCCGAGATGGCCCGTACGAACGCGGTCTTCGGCGGCGAGCACTCGGCGCACTACTACTTCCGGGACTTCTGGTTCGCCGACACCGGCATGCTCGCCGCGATGCACCTGCTGGCGGCACTCGGCGAGCAGGAGGGTCCGCTGTCGGAACTCGGCCGGGCATACGAGCGGTACGCCTCCTCCGGCGAGATCAACTCGACCGTACCGGACCAGCGGGCCAAGCTCGCCGAGGTCCGGGCCGCCTACCCAGACGCGGAGACCGACGAGCTGGACGGCCTGACCCTGCACTTCCCGGACGGCGCCTGGGTCAACCTGCGCGCGTCCAACACCGAGCCGCTGCTCCGGCTGAACGTCGAGGCGCCCACCCGGGACCGGATGGTGGCACTCCGCGACGAGGTGCTCGGACTGGTTCGCCGATAAGATCCATCGCGCTGGTCGGAGACCCGCCGTACCCGACCTACCGCACGAGGAGTGGAAGGAGCCGCACGGTGGCCCTCGACCCGCAGTTACTGGAGATCCTGGCCTGCCCGGACACCCATCACGCACCGCTCAACTACGATCCCGCGGCGCAGACCCTGACCTGCACCGAGTGCGCGCGGATCTTCGAGGTGCGCGACGACGTGCCGGTGCTGTTGCTCGACGAGGCGCGCGGCGGACCGGCGACGACCGGCCCGGCCGCCGCCCCCGGCGGCACCACGGACCAGCGATGATGGACGGTACGGCCGGGCTGCGCGGTCGCCCGGTCGCCGACGACACGCTGCTCGACGACGTCGCGGTACTCAACGAGAACGACCCGGGCGGAATGCTCCGGCACACCGCCGCGGCCGGCGCCCAGGTGCGGGAGTCCGCCGCGCTGGCCGCCGAGGCCAACCTCGGGATGCTGGCCGACGAGGGCCGCCCCCGGGCGGTCGTGATCGCCGGCATCGGCACCGCCGCGCGTACCGGTGAGGTGCTGGCCACCGTCGCCGGCCCGCGCTGTCCCGTCCCGGTGATCCAGCACCGCAGTGCCGGGGTGCCGGGTTGGGTGGGCGCGGCGGACGTGGTCATCGCGGTCAGCGCCTCCGGACGCGGCCCCGAGGCGCTCGGCGCGGCCGAGGCCGCCGCCCGGCGCGGAGCCCGGCTGGTCGCGGTCGGTGCACCGGACTCGCGGCTCCAGTCGGTGGCCGAGGGCGCCCGGGCGCCGTTCATCCCGGTACCCCGCCGGGCGCCGGCCCGGGCCAGCCTCTGGGCGCTCACCGTGCCGGTGCTGATGGCCGCCCGCACGCTCGGCCTGGTCAAGGTGAACGAGGCGGACCTGGCCGAGACGGCGGCCCGGCTGGACGCGGACGCCGACCGGTGCCGCCCGTCCGCCGAGTCCTTCGTCAATCCGGCCAAGTCGCTGGCGCTGGGCCTGGCCGGCTCGGTGCCGATCGTCTGGGGTTCGTCCCCGCTGGCCACCGCCGCCGCCCGGCGGTTCGGCGACACCCTCTCGGCGAACGCCCGCTACCCGGTGGTGGCCGGTGCGCTCGGCGAGGCGGGGCGCGGCCGGGTCGGCCTGCTCGACGGCGTCTTCGGCGGCCTCGGCGAGTCGAGCCGGGACATCTTCGCCGACCCGGAGGAGGAGTCGACCGGCACCCGGCTGCGGGTGGTGCTGCTCCGCGACGGCGGCCTGAACGCCGACGACGACACCGACGAGCCGCTGGTGGTGGAGGAGCGCCGGGCTGATGCCGTGCAGACCCTCGCCGAGCGGCGCGGGGTGCGCTGCGACGTGGTGACCGCCGAGGGCGGGTCCGCGCTGGAACGGCTCGCCTCGCTGATCGCGGTGCCCGACTTCGCCTCGATCTACCTGGCGCTTGCGCACGGACTTGACCCGATGGCCGTACCGGCGATCACCGAGATGAAGGAGCTTGCCAACCCGTGACCGAGCAGACCACCCGGGTCGGGGCCGCCGTGGCCCAGGGTCCGGCCGATCTTGGTGCTCATCTGGATTGCTTCCCGGTGCCGGTGAACCGGGGCACGGTGCCGGCGGAGGACCGGTCGTGAGCGCGAGTGGCGGCACCAAGGCGATCGTCGCGGCCCTGCTGGCCAACCTGGGCATCGCGGTGACCAAGTTCGTCGCGTTCGCGCTGAGCGGCTCGTCGTCGATGCTCGCGGAGTCGATCCACTCGGTGGCCGACTCCGGCAACCAGGCGCTGCTGTTGCTCGGCGGGCGCCGGGCCCGGCGCCGGGCGACCCCGGAACACCCCTTCGGGTTCGGCCGGGAGCGCTACATCTACGCGTTCATCGTCTCCATCGTGCTGTTCACCCTCGGTGGCCTCTTCGCGCTCTACGAGGCGTACCACAAGTGGCACGAGCAGGCGGCGCACGGCCCGTACGGCATCAAGAGCTGGCAGTGGCTGCCGGTCGTGGTACTGGTGGTCGCGATCATCCTGGAGTCGTTCTCGTTCCGGACCGCGATCGTCGAGTCGAACGCGGTCCGGGGCAAGGCGTCCTGGACGGAGTTCGTCCGCCGGGCGAAGGCGCCGGAGCTGCCGGTGGTGCTGCTGGAGGACCTCGGTGCGCTGCTCGGTCTGATCTTCGCCCTGGTCGGGGTCTCGATGACCCTGATCACCGACAACGGCTACTGGGACGCGGCCGGCACGGCGGCGATCGGCATCCTGCTGGTGGCCATCGCGGTCATCCTGGCGCTGGAGACCAGGAGCCTGCTGCTCGGCGAGGCGGCCACCCCGGAGGACGTCCGGCGGATCGAGCAGGCGATCACCTCCGGTTCCGAGGTCGAGCGGATCATCCACATGAAGACCCTGCACCTGGGGCCGGAGGAGCTGCTGGTCGCCGCGAAGGTCGCGGTGCGGCCGTACGCCACCGCGGCCGAGCTGGCCGAGGGGATCAACTCGGTCGAGGCGCGGATCCGCAACTCGGTACCGATCGCCCGGGTGATCTACCTGGAGCCGGACATCTACCGGAACGTGGAGCAACCCGCGGACGGGGTGCCGCAACTCAAGGGAGTCTGAGCAGTGGAACCGCTGCACGGTCGGATCCGGGACTACGCCTGGGGATCGCGGACCATCCTCGCCCAGTTGCAGGGCCGCCCGGTGCCGAGCGATGGCCCGGAGGCGGAGCTGTGGCTGGGCGCCCATCCGGGCGACCCGAGCACGCTGAACCGGGGCGGGGCGCCGCTGAGCCTGCTCGACGCGTTCGCCGAGGATCCGGGGCGCTGGCTCGGCGCCGACGTGGTCGACCGGTTCGGCCAGCGGCTGCCGTTCCTGCTCAAGGTGCTGGCCCCGGAGGCGCCGCTGTCGTTGCAGGCGCATCCGGACGCCGAGCAGGCTCGGGCCGGGTACGCGGCCGAGACGACCGATCCCGAGCTGACCCACCGCAACTACGTCGACCCGTACCACAAGCCGGAGATGCTGGTCGCGGTCTCGCGGTTCCAGGCGCTGTGCGGGTTCCGCGATCCGGGGGACTCGGCGGACCTGCTCGACGCGTTCGGCGTACCCGCGCTGGCGCCGGTGGTCGCCGCGTTGCGGGCCGGCGTCGACGGACTGCGCGACGCGGTGCACACCCTGCTCAGCTGGCCGTCGTCGGAGCGGGCCGCGCTGGTCGCGGCGGTGGCCGATGCGGAGGTCGGAGAGCGGTTCGCCACCTCGGCCGAACTGGCCCGCGGGCTGGCCCGGCGCTATCCGGCGGATCCGGGCGTGCTGGTCGCGCTGCTGCTCAACCACCTCGATCTGGCCCCGGGGGAGGCGATCTGGATGCCGGCCGGCAACCTGCACGCCTACCTGTACGGCGCCGGGGTGGAGATCCTGGCGGCCAGCGACAACGTGCTGCGCGGTGGACTGACCCCGAAGCACGTGGACGTGCCGGAACTGCTCCGGGTGCTCCGCTTCGAGGTGCTGGCCGACCCGGTGGTCAGCCCGGTCCAGGTGTCTCCCGCCGTGGTGACCTGGCCGGTGCCGGTGGACGACTTCGCCCTGCACGGCGTACGCCTCGACGAGCGGGTCGGGTCGGCCCGGCTCGACCTGCGGGGCCCCCGGATCGCGCTCTGTCTGGCCGGCGAGGTCACCGTGGCGGACGCCGCCGGGTCGGCGCTGCTCGGGCCCGGTGCGGCGGCGATCGGCCGGGCCGACGGCGGACCGATGACCGTCAGCGGCGACGGCGAGCTCTACGTCGCGTCGGTGGGACTCCGCTGAGGGGTCGGACCGGCTGGCCGGGTTCGGTTGGAGTTCGGTCTGGTCACCGGCGGGGCAGGTCCGGACCGATCCGGTCGAGCATGTCGGGTTGGCAGTAGAGCGCCGCTCGGACAGCGGCCCAGGAGACGGTGGGGGCCCGCCGGCATCGAGCGTCGTCCCGGGCGATCCTCCCTATCACGGCCAGTCGGGAGCGGGCATCGTTCAGCCGGCCCTGCATCTCGCACATGACCTGCTGGCAGGAGGCCAGTTCCTCCCTGAGCCGGTGAAGCTGGCGTTCGGCGTCCTGCGATGGCCGCTGGGCACGGTCGAACGGCTGGGCAGGATCGAAGAGTTGAGCGCGGTTGAACGGCTGGGGGTGCACGTGGACCTCCTGGGCGGGTCGGGGCCGAGGGCTGCTGCCGGGCGCCGGAGACCCTGGGGGAAGTGCCGGCAGCAGCCCTCTCTTGCGCGGCACCCCCACCCGACGCCGACATGTGCTACCGAGCAGGAGGCCCTGCACGAGAGCATATAGCGCTACATAGCGCTATGTACAGCCTTGTAGGAGGTCGCTCGTGATCGACGCATCATGCCTAGCGTCGTTTCGGTGGGACCCGACGACCTGATAGACCACGAGGGGCCGGTGCCGCCGTACCGGCAGCTTGCGGCCATCTTGGCCGCCCGCATCGAACGCGGCGACTGGCAACCTGACCGGGCGATCCCGTCGGAGAACCAGCTCGTCGGCACCTATGGAATCGCCCGGACGACCGTCCGCAGGGCCGTTGCTCTGCTGGTGGAGCAGGGGCTGATCTACGTCGTTCCACAGCGGGGGATGTTCGTCCGGCGACGGTGACCGGGAGTGCCCCGACGACTAGGTGCGGCGAGGTAAACGCGAGTCACCGCGAAACGGGAATTTGCGGATCAGCTTGACACCCCTCCTGCTCAGTGTGACGCTATGAGTACGCAGCGTTATCGCGACGCAGGTCCGAGACACGCGCGGGGGAACCAAACCGGGGGGATGCGCGGGGCGGCCGGAGACTGGGTGGGAGACCGCCCGGACCGACCGCCCCGCGCGCTGTCCCGACCTCGGCCCGGGAACCTCCCGCCGCCCAGGACAGCCCCCGGTCCGTACTGTCCGGATTGCGACCCGACCGGAGTCCGTCGCGGTACGGCCGGAGCGTAACGTGGAGGGTCGCGCCGCAGACCGTACGACAGGAGCCTTCATGACCAGCACTCTCCCGGCACCCACGGGTGGTTCGTCCGCCGCGCCACGGCCCGGCACGCTCGCCGAGGGCGACTACAAGGTGGCGGACCTCTCCCTCGCCGAGTTCGGGCGCAAGGAGATCCAGCTCGCCGAGCACGAGATGCCCGGCCTGATGTCGATCCGCCGCGAATACGCCGCCGAGCAGCCGCTACGCGGTGCCCGGATCACCGGCTCGCTGCACATGACGATCCAGACCGCGGTGCTCATCGAGACCCTGGTGGCGCTCGGCGCCCAGGTCCGCTGGGCGTCGTGCAACATCTTCTCCACCCAGGACCACGCGGCCGCCGCCATCGTGGTCGGCCCGGACGGCACCCCGGACGCCCCGTCCGGCGTACCGGTCTACGCCTGGAAGGGCGAGACGCTCGAAGAGTACTGGTGGTGCACGGAGCAGGTGCTGCTCTGGCCGGACGGCCAGGGGCCGAACATGATCCTCGACGACGGCGGCGACGCCACCCTGCTGGTGCACCGGGGTGCCCAGTTCGAGGGCGCCGGCGCGGTACCGCCGGTGGAGAGCGCCGATTCCGAGGAGTACGCGGTCGTCCTCGACCTGCTGCACCGCTCGCTCGCCGTGGACGACCGGCGCTGGACCCGGGTCGCCGCCGGTATCAAGGGCGTCACCGAGGAGACCACCACCGGCGTGCACCGGCTCTACGAGATGCAGCAGAACGGCACGCTGCTCTTCCCGGCCATCAACGTCAACGACTCGGTGACCAAGAGCAAGTTCGACAACAAGTACGGCTGCCGTCACTCCCTGATCGACGGCATCAACCGGGCCACCGACGTGCTGATCGGCGGCAAGACCGCCGTCGTGCTCGGCTACGGCGACGTCGGCAAGGGCTGCGCCGAGTCGCTGCGCGGCCAGGGTGCCCGGGTCATCGTCACCGAGGTCGACCCGATCTGCGCACTCCAGGCCGCGATGGACGGCTACCAGGTCTCCACCCTGGACGACGTGGTCGAGACCGCCGACATCTTCATCACCGCGACCGGCTGCTTCGACGTGATCCGTAACGACCACATGGCCCGGATGAAGCACCAGGCGATCGTCGGCAACATCGGCCACTTCGACAACGAGATCGACATGGCCGGACTGGCCAAGCGCTCCGACGTGCAGCGGATCAACATCAAGCCGCAGGTGGACGTCTGGCAGTTCGACGACGGCCACTCGATCATCGTGCTCTCCGAGGGCCGGCTGCTGAACCTGGGCAACGCGACCGGGCACCCGAGCTTCGTGATGTCGAACTCGTTCGCCAACCAGACCATCGCGCAGATCGAACTCTTCACCAAGACCGACCAGTACCCGGTCGGCGTCTACACGCTGCCGAAGCACCTGGACGAGAAGGTCGCCCGGCTGCACCTGAACGCGCTCGGCGCCAAGCTGACCGAGCTGACCAAGGAGCAGGCCGCCTACCTCGGCGTACCTGTCGAGGGTCCGTACAAGTCGGAGCACTACCGCTACTGAGCATCGACCGACGAGCCCGGGACGCAGCCGTGCGCGTCCCGGGCTTGCCCGTCAGACGCCGGTACCTCCGGCGTCCGCGGCAGGGTTGGTGTGATGGGTCATGTAAGGAGCTCCGGTACTTGATCAGTCCGGGGTTCCAGGGTTGCATGAGCATCCCCGGTTGGTCCGGTGGGTGGCGACGAGTTGGGGTCTGAGGGAAAGCCTCGTACGACTGATTGCCACC
>NZ_JBEEAC010000052.1:0-27285 GCF_040120695.1 Plantactinospora sp. B6F1
GCCGGCGGTGGACCATGCGCTGGAAGGCACCGTTGAACGCCTTCCAGCTCGCCTTCGATGGCCGGCTCACCCCGGCCAACGACTGACCACCTCAACAACCAAGATCAGCCGTTAACTTGACAGACCCATGTTCATCTTGCTGGCTGACGGCGCCGTCGCGCCCTCCCGCCATGGGTGCGTGATTCCGTCCACCCAGGCGAGTTGGGCAAAATTTGGAAACTCTTCGTATATCCACGGTCGTGGATGCGACTTTTGGGTTCCGTCTACCGGTTCCCCATTGGAAGCATCGGGCCGAACTGATGCCACGGTAAGGAGGCACACAAGTGCAGAGAGTGATCCGACGCGTTGGACACCAGGGAAGCGCGATCTTACTTATCGTCGCCACCCTCCTGGCCGCCGCAGCCTCACCAGCCGCAGCTCGGCCCAGCGAAGTGTCGGCAGCTTCCTCGCTGTCGCCCGATCTCTTCCGGACGGACGAGCGCGGAGCCCTTGCGAGACTCGCCATGGCCAAGGCAAGCCAGCCACAGGCACTCGCCCCCATCGTCTACGCCGACATCGCCTGCCACATCCTTCCGACGAGGTACGTTCAGGACAAGGGGTGGGGCGTGGACGCCCAACCCAACAGGCAGTTGCACATCTACCGCGACCTGTTCATCAACGGCCAGTGGTGGAAGACCACCGAGAACTGGCCCTACGCGTCGTCGAGCGGATCATGGAGCACTCCGACCGGGGACCATGCAAGTCTGCTCAGCGGTACCTTCATGTTGTGGGTGACCGCCTACTACAACTCGGATGATGCCTACATCGGTCGCGCGACCGACACCTGCACCGCCTGACCGCCGGCAGCGGCCACCGCCATGGAGGCATGGTTAGCCCTGGAGTGGTGATGATCGACGAGAACCCCGCCAACGACCCGACCCGTGAGTGGATCACGAACGGGCACGACGTCGCGTTCGACGCTCGCGCCTTGCTCCGCAAGATCGACAGCAACGGCCAGGGCCTCGTGCGCTATCTCGCCGAGCGGGCCGGCAGCCCGGTTGCCACCCAGACGATCGCCACTGATCTAGGCGTCTCGACGCAATCGATCGAGGATTGCGTCGCCTGGATCAACAAGCTCGCCGAAGCCTTGGGCTACGTACCGCTCGTAATCTGGTCGGGTGTCGGGCTACTCATCACCACTGACGCAGCTGTTGTCGCACGTCAGGGGCTAATCGACGCCCAGCGTTGACGGATCCAGGGGCGGTGGGCTCAGTCGAGTCCACCGCCTCCGGTCTGTCGGTTCCGCCTCGCGGTAAGCCTGCGCCGGATCACACCAAACGCCCATAACGCCGCCAGTAGCAGTGCAGCGGGTATCAACAGGCCAAAGGCGGATCTCAGCAGCGTGGGGAAGTCCATCGTCACCCCCGCTCTCGAAGCCCTCGTGGACGCTACGTTTCAGGCTACCCGTCGATGCGGTTATGGCGTCATACCTCGCAGCACTGGCAGGCGTTGCCGACCGCCTGTCCACCCACAGACCAACCGGCGGCCAGCAGAGAGATCAGTTTCGGTGAGAAGAAGACACCGTAGCGCTTCTCACCGAATCTGATCCGCTGCTGGTCAGCGCGCTGGCCCGGATCACCTTCGCCGAGAACCCACACCAGGTCGGCGGTGGCGACCGCCACCCGCACCATCGATGAGCTGCCCGGCTCGTCGGCCGGACCGGGTAGCGGGTCGCCGACCCGGTCGGCCCGGTCACCGTCGCGGCACGCGCGTGGGCCCCTCCGGAAACTCCTCGGTGCCGAGCACCCGCAGCAGGTTCAGCCGCTCACGGCTCTCGGCGTCGACCGGGGTGAAGACCAGCAACTGCTGACGCTGGTCGGGGGTGACCAGGGTCTCGCAGTCCAGCAGCAGCCGGCCCACCCTCGGGTGCAGGATGGTCTTGCGGTCGGTACGCCGGACCGCCACCTCGTGCTCGGCCCAGAGCCGGCGGAAGTCGGCGCTCGCGGTCTGCAGCCGCTCGACGAGTCCGGTGACCACCGGATCGCCGGATCGCCGGCCGGCGGCGGCGCGCAGGTCGGCCACGAGCCGACGGGCCTGGTGCTCGTGTTCCTCCGGCGGGTGGACGGCGCGGGTGGCAGGGTCGGTGAACCAGCGGTACACGACGTAGCGGCGGTCACCGGAGAAGCTGGTGTGGTCGCCGGTCAGCAGCAGGGCCGCCCGGTTCTGGGCGAAGACCTCCCCCAGGTCGGACAGGACCAGCGCCGGCGTGTCGCCGAGCAGGTCGAGCATGCGCAGCAGGCCGGCGCGGGCCAGCCGGGCCACCCCGTCGGCCGGCGGGGGCCGGTGGCCGGCCAGGTGGAAGAGGTGGTCGCGCTCGTCGTCGGAGAGGCGCAACGCCCGGGCCAGCGCGCCGAGCAGTTGGGCCGAGGGCTGACTGCTGCGGCCCTGCTCCAGACGTACGACATAGTCCGTCGACATGCAGGCGAGCATGGCCACCTCCTCCCGACGCAGGCCGGCGGCACGGCGGCGGGGACCCTCGGCAATGCCGACATCGGCCGGGCGGATCGCCTCGCGGCGGCGGCGCAGGAAGTCGGCGAGCTGCTCACGCTGCATCTGCCAATGCTCCCGCGCGGCCGGCGGGCAGGTCCAGGGAGCAGCTCTCCCATGATGAACGCTCCGCTTCCACGCGTCCCGGCACCGGCGCAGGGTGGGTGACGACATCGACGACGGAGGAAAACGCTATGCAGACACGAACCCTGGGCCGCACCGGGCCGACCGTCTCCGCCATCGGCCTGGGCGCGATGGGCATGTCGGGCGGCGCGTACGGTCCGGCCGACCGCGCGGAGAGCATCGCCACGGTGCACGCCGCGCTGGAGGCGGGCGTCACACTGATCGACACCGGCGACTTCTACGCGATGGGCCACAACGAGTTGCTGCTCGCCGAGGCGCTGCGCGGCCGGGATCGGGACAGCTACCTGCTCAGCGTCAAGTTCGGTGCACTGCGCGGGCCGGGTCACGTCTTCGGTGGGCAGGACAACCGGCCCGAGGCGGTGCGGAACTTTCTGGCCTACTCGCTGACCCGGCTCGGCGTCGATTACATCGACGTCTACCGTCCGGCCCGGCTGGACCCGGCGGTGCCGATCGAGGAGACGGTCGGTGCGATCAAGGAGATGATCGACGCCGGGTACGTGCGGCACGTCGGGCTCTCCGAGGTCGACGCCGCGACGATCCGCCGGGCACACGCCGTGCACCCGATCGCCGACCTGCAGATCGAGTACTCGTTGCTGTCCCGCGCGGTGGAGGCGGACATCCTGCCGACGCTGCGGGAGTTGGGCATCGGCCTGACCGCGTACGGCGTCCTCGGCCGGGGTCTCCTCTCCGGGCACTGGCGCGCCGGCCAGGTCGCCGGCCCCGGCGACCTGCGCGGTTTCAGCCCACGGTTCTCCAGCGGGAACGTGGAGCACAACCTCGCCCTGGTGGCCGCGCTCCGGCGGGTCGCCGAGGCGTCGGGCCACACCGTCGCCCAGCTCGCCATCGCCTGGGTGGCCGCACAGGGTCGGGACATCGTGCCGCTGGTCGGCGCCCGTACCCGCGAGCGGCTGGCCGAGGCGTTGCCCGCGGCGGAACTCCGCCTCGGCGCGGGTGAACTCGCCGGGGCCGAGCGGGCGGTGCCGCCGGGTGCCGCGCGCGGCGACCGGTACCCGCCCGCGTTCATGGAAGCCCTCGGCGTCGGCAACTGAACCGGCGTCGGCAACTGAACCAGGCCCTCCGGCGGGACCCGCTCGGGAGCGGGCCCCACCGGGGGCCTCGACGAACCGCCGCTGGTATTCGGGGGCGTCAGCTGACCAGCTTGCCTGCGGCTCGTAGGTCCCAGAAGTTCGACCGGTACTGGTCGTGGATCGTCGCCGACTGGATCCGCAGCAGAGCCTCGTCGTTCTCCCGCAGGGCGGCGTTGGAGTAGTTGTGGCTGCCGGTCACCACCCACTTGGTGTCCCGCTTCCCGGCGTACGTCCCCTCGATCAGCATGTACTTCGAGTGGACGATGTAGTCCCCGCTGATCCGGTAGAGCCTGATCCGGCTGTGTCCGGAGAGGATGTTCGGCACGTCGACGTCAGCATCGGTGTAGACGACCTCCACCCAGCACTTCTGGTTGGCGAGGTCCCGCAGCTCGTTCGCGATCGAGTTGCGGCTGAAGTGCCACATCCCGACCCGGATGATGGTGCGCCCGGTCTCGGTGCCGACCGACGTGTTGCCCTGGCAGGTGACGTTCTCGTTGAGCATGTTGTAGATCGTGTCGGTGCTGGCGCTCGACCCGGCACGCGGGAAGAAGTACGACTTGGCGTTCCCGCTGGACGTGGTCCGGTAGTAGTCGTTGTTCTTCACCTTCGCGGCCAGGTCGCTGTGGTAGTTGACGTAGGAGTTGTAGACGGCGGTGTTGCCGACCAGCGTCACCGCGTTGTTCCAGTAGCGCTCGGCGTTGCCGCTGGTCAGGTTGGCCGAACTCTGCACCAGCACGTTCGTCGAGCCGGAGGTGTCGGAGAAGAGGAAGAACTTGTTGTGCATGATGGGCGTGTTGAGGTTGCCGATGCAGGCCCGCCCGGTGGTGCAGACGGTCACCCAGGACGGGTTGGCCCGGCTGGTGCCCAGCGCGCCGATCAGGTTGGTCACCGCGGGGTAGTCGCGGGACTGGCTGTCGACCACGACCCGGACGTTGACCCCGCGGTCGTGCGCCGCGATCAGGTCGTCGGACACCCGGGTCAGCGAAAAGTGGTAGATCGCCACCCGGATCGTGGAACCGACGGCGGCGCCCTGGATCAACCCCTGGAGGTGCTCGACGATGGCGTACTGCTGGCTGGCCACGGTGGGATTGTTGAAGATCGCACCGGAGCTGACGGCCGCGACCGCCGGGGTTGTCGGAGCCAGGAACGCGGCCGCGGCGAGACCACCCGCGACCAGCAGTCCGGCGGTACGACGCAGAAGCATGGGCTGTCCTTCGCCGACGGTTCGGGGTCGGCTGTCCCGGGCACCCGGATACGGGCGTCGGCTCCACAGTGTGCCTGTGCTCCGCCCAGGCTCCGCACAGCCCTCGCACAGGCGATACAGGGCGCCACTAGCACGAAATCGATCACTGGGATCGAGACCCCTGCGGGTAGGCTCCGGGCCCCACATCCGCTGCGCGTCGTGACATCCGGGGGGTTGACGTGGAATTTCGGCTGCTCGGTCCGGTGGAGGTAGTCAGCAACGGCCAGGTGCTCCGGCTCGGCGGTGCGAAGCGCCCTGCCCTGGTGGTGGCTCTGCTCCTGCACGCCAACCGGGCGGTTGCCCTCGGCCAGCTCACCGAGGCGCTCTGGGCGGCACCACCCCGCGCCGCGGAGTCCAACCTGCGTACCTACGTCGTCGGCCTGCGCACCCTCCTCGTCGGTGCCGGTGAGGACGGGTCCCGGGTCTCGACCGACCAGCGGGGGTACCGCCTGGAGGTCCGCCCCGGTGAGCTGGACCTGGACACGTTCGAGGCGCTCGCCGCCGAGGGGGACCAGGCGCTGGCCCGGGCCGACACCCCGACCGCGGTGCGGCGGCTGCGGGCCGCGCTCGACCTGTGGCGCGGGCCCGCGCTCGCGGGGCTGGTCGGCGGACCCTACCTGGGGATGGAGGCTGATCGGCTGGACCAGCGCCGGTTGCAGGTCGTCCGGCGGTGGGCCGACGCCGCCCTGGCCGAGCGCTGTCACGAGCAGGTGGCGACCGAACTCGACCCACTGGTGCGGGCCTATCCGACGTGGGAGGGGCTGTGGGGCCAGCTGATGCTCGCCCTGTACCGGTGCGACCGGCGGGCGGCGGCGCTGGCGGCGTACCGGGAGGCGTACCAGGTCCTCACCCGCGAGTTGGGCGTGCTGCCGGGCCAGGCGTTACAGGAGTTGCACCAGCGGATCCTCGCCGCCGACCCCGACCTCGACCCACCACCGCCGGACACGCCGGTGCGGACCGCCCTGCCGAGGCCACGACAGCCACCGGCGAACCTGGTCGCCCCCGCTGGCCGGGGCGAACAGTTCGGCACGCTCGACTCGTTGCTGGACACCCTCGACTGGGACCGCCCGGCGAAAGTGGTGATCACCGTCCTAACCGGTACGTCGGGAATCGGCCGGACCACCCTGGAGGTGCAGTGGGCGGCGGCTCGGCCGGCCGAGCCGTTCACCGGCGGGCGGTCGCAGCTGAGCCTCCGCGGCTCCGACCTGGGTGGCGCGGCGGCGAGCCCGTACGACGCGGTCCGCGGGCTGCTCGACGCGCTGGGCGTGGCCGCCAGCCAGGTGCCGGTGACCCCCGACACCCGACCCGGGCTCTACCGGGGCGTCCTCGCCGGGCGGCGGATCTCGGTCTTGCTGGACAGCACCCGGGCAGCCGAGCAGATACCGCCCGCGCGGCCCGTGCACCGGACCGGGCGGCGGCGGTGACCAGCCGGGACGAGTTCGCCGGCCTGCTCAGGACCCGGGGTACCCACCCGGCGCTGGTCACACCCGGCCCCGGCGGACGCGCGGGCACGGCTTTCCGCGCGTACACCCGGAGGTGCTCGGCGGCGGCTCAGGCGGCGGGCGGGCTCCCCGCTCGGTCCGCCGTGCGCATGTCGAGGGCGATGTCGGCGATCATGTCCTCCTGGCCGCCGACGAGACGCCGGCGGCCGGCCTCGACGAGGATCTCGCGCACGTCGACGCCGTGCTGCCGGGAAGCCGTCTCGGCGTGCCGCAGGAAACTGGAGTAGACCCCGGCGTACCCGAGCGTCAGCGTCTCCCGGTCGACCCGCACGGGCCGGTCCTGCAACGGCCGGACGAGGTCGTCCGCCGCGTCCATCAGCGCGTAGAGGTCGCAGCCGTGCGTCCAGCCCTGCAACGTCGCCACCGCCACGAACGCCTCGATCGGGCAGTTCCCGGCGCCGGCGCCCTGCCCGGCCAGCGAGGCGTCGACCCGGCGTACCCCCTCCTCGACGGCGACGACGGAGTTGGCCACGCCGAGCGCCAGGTTGTGGTGGGCGTGGATGCCGAGCTCGGTGCCGTCGTCGAGCACGTCCCGGTACGCCCGCACCCGTTCCCGCACACCGTCCATGGTCAGCCGGCCGCCGGAGTCGGTCACGTAGACACAGTGCGCGCCGTACGACTCCATCAGCTTCGCCTGCGCCGCCAGTTCCCGGGCGTCGGACATGTGCGACATCATCAGGAAGCCGGCGACGTCCATGCCGAGTTCGCGGGCCGTGGCGATGTGCTGCGCCGCGATGTCGGCCTCGGTGCAGTGCGTCGCGATCCGCACCGAGGTGACCCCGAGGTCGTGGGCGCGACGCAGGTCCTGCACGGTACCGATGCCGGGCAGCAGCAGCGTGGTGAGGCGGGCGCGCCGTACCGTGTCCCGGGCCGCGGCGATCCACTCCCAGTCGGTGTGGCTGCCCGGGCCGTAGGTGAGACTCCCGCCGCCCAGCCCGTCGCCGTGCGAGACCTCGATCGCGTCCACGCCGGCCTCGTCGAGCGCCGCCGCGATCCGGACGACGTCGTCCAGGGTGTACCGGTGGCGGATGGCGTGCATGCCGTCCCGCAACGTCACGTCCTGCACGTAGACCCCGGTCATCAGGGCACCACCTTCCCGGTCGCGGCCAGGCGTTCCGCGACCCGCAGCGCCGCCGACGTCATGATGTCGAGATTGCCGGCGTACGCGGGCAGGTAGTGGGCGGCCCCCTCCACCTCCAGGAAGACCGAGACCCGCCACAGTGCACGGCTGTCCGGCACGCCCGCCAGGGTGTGCAGGGGCTCGTCCGGCTCGACCCGGCTGAACTGGACCTCCTGTTTGAGCCGGTACCCCGGCACGTACGCCCGCACCGCCTCGACCGCGCCGTGCACGGAGTCGGCGATCGCCTGCCGGTCCGGCTCGTCGACGAGGCAGAGCACGGTGTCCCGCATGATCATGGGCGGCTCGGCCGGGTTGAGCACGATGATCGCCTTGCCCCGGGCGGCGCCGCCGACCTGCTCGATCGCGAGCCTGGTGGTCTCGGTGAACTCGTCGATGTTCGCCCGGGTGCCCGGACCGGCCGAACGGGACGCGATCGACGCCACGATCTCGCCGTAGTGGACCGGCGTCACCGCGCGGACCGCGGCGACGATCGGGATGGTCGCCTGCCCGCCGCAGGTCACCATGTTGACGTTGGGCGCGTCGAGGTGGGCGTCGAGGTTCACCGACGGCACGACGTACGGACCGAGGGCGGCCGGCGTAAGGTCGACCAGGCGCTTGCCGTACGGCCGCAGCACCGCGTCGTTCGCCTTGTGCGCCGCCGCCGAGGTGGCGTCGAGCACGATCTCGACCTCGTCGAAGCCGGGCATCGCGACGAGGCCGCGCACCCCGTCCGACGTGGTCGGCACGCCGAGCCGGCGGGCCCGGGCGAGGCCGTCCGAGCCGGGATCGATGCCGACCATCGCCGCGACCTCCAGGGTCGGGGAGACCCGCAAAATCTTGATCATGAGGTCGGTGCCGATGTTGCCCGACCCGACGACCGCCACCCTGGTCCTGTCCACCGTCGCCTCCGCCTCAGACATCCAGTACCAGCCGCGGCGTCAGCGCACGGGAGACGCACGGCAGCATGACCTTCCCGGCCGCCCGCTCGTCGTCGGAGAGCAGCGAGTCGCGGTGGTCCGGCACCCCGTCGATCACCCGGGTCTCGCAGGTGCCGCAGATCCCCTCCCGGCAGGCGCTTGGCACCCAGATGTCCACCGTCTCCAGCGCGTCCACGATCGACGTCTCCGGTTCGACCTGCACCGTGACGTCGGAGCGCTGGCAGACCACCTCGAACGGCACGCCCGGACCGAAGTCCTGTGGCTTGGCCGCGAACCGTTCCAGCCGCAGGCAGCCGGGCGGCCAGCCGGCGCAGCGCGCCTCGACCGCCTCGAGCAGCGACTCCGGCCCGCAGCAGTAGACCAGCGTCTCCGGCGACGGCGTGCCGAGGAGGTCGTCGAGGTCGAGCAGCCCACGCTCGTCCTGCGGCACGATCTCCACCCGGTCGCGGTAACCGGCCAACTCGTCCCGGAAGGCCATCGAGCGCACGGCCCGGCCGCCGTACCCGAGCCGCCAGTCGCGCCCCTCGGCGGCGACCTGGTGGATCATCGGCAGGATCGGGGTGATGCCGATCCCGCCCGCGACGAAGACGTACCGGGGCGAGGGTTCCAGGGTGAAGTGGTTGCGCGGCCCCTCGATCCGGACGGTCTGCCCCGGTCGCAGCCGCTCGTGCACGTACGCCGACCCGCCCCGGCTCTGCGCCGCCCGCAGCACCGCGATCCGGTAGCGGCCGCGATCGGCGGGGTCACCGCAGAGCGAGTACTGCCGCACCCGGTCGTCCAGGTAGATGTCGAGATGGGCCCCCGGGGTCCAGCCGGGCAGTTCGGCCGCGTCCGGATGGACCAGCTCCACGGCCAGGACGCCCTCGGCCTCCCAGGTGGTCCGTTTGACCAGGACGTCCATTGGGTCACCCCCGTCCGGTGAGGAACGCGATGTTCAGCGCGTCGAAGCGCTCCGCGTGCTCGTGCTGGGGCCAGTGCCCGCACTCGGCGAAGATCTCCAGCCGGGAACCGGGGATCGCGGCGTTCATCCGCTTCGCCTCGGGGATCTCGCCGAACGGGTTCTCCGCCCCCCACACGATCAGTGTCGGCGCGGCGATCCGGCCGAGCTGCTCCTCGGTGAGCAGGTCCGGCCGCCGGTTCTCCATCTCCTGCAGGCAGAGCAGGTTGTTCAGGCCGGCCTGGAACTCGGGGCGGTGGTAGATGTCGTGCCGCACCGCGACGAGTTCGTCGCTGACGTCCTTGACCGGGTCGTGCATCAGCAGTTCGAGGCGCTTGCGGGTCAGCCCGACGTCGTCGCTCTGCACCGCCGCGCGGGTGCTGGTCCGGATCCGCTCCATCACGGCCGGGTTGGCCACGGTACCGCCGGGCGCGACCAGCGTCAGCCGGGCCACCCGGTCGGGGTGGTCGGCGGCGAGCCGGCCGGCGACCCAGCCGCCGAGCGACTCGCCGACCAGGTGCGCCCGCTCGATGCCGACGGCGTCCAGGTAGCGCAGCAGATGTTCGACGTAGCGGGGGATCCGGTACGGCGCGTCGATCCCGGCGGTGTAGCCGTGCCCGAGCATGTCGATGGCGTGGCAGTCGAAGTGCCGGGCGTGCGCCGGGATGTTCCGGACGAACGCCTCCAGGTGGCCGCTCGTGCCGTGCAGGAAGACCACCGGCTCGCCCGCGCCGGCCCGGAGGGTTCGGGTGGGTATCCCACCGGCGTCCACGTACTCCAGTCGGAACGGGGTCCCGGTCAGGTCGGTCCAGAACGTCATCGGTCGCCTCCTGGGGAGAGCACGGCCACACCCATGCCGGTGAGCCACTGTGGAATGGGCGCGTAGCCGAGGGTGCGCCCCTGCGCCGGGCCGACGGCGGCGGCCATCGCGACCCACGAGCGGATCTCCTGCCCGCCGTTGCCGGCCTCGGCCTCGACCCGGTCGTTGTCGTACCCGACGATCTCGTCGAGCCGGCCGGTGGCGAGCAGGTCGAGGAAGCGGCGGTCGAAGTCGGGGTTGATGTCCGCCTCGGCGGCCCGGATGATCTGGCGCCGCCGCACCTCGTACTCGGTCCACGAGGTACGCCCGTTGAGCCACGCCTCGACCAGGAAGCGGTCGTCGTCGGAGAACGTCTCGAACCACTTCGGCCACGGCAGCCGGTGCGACAGGCCGCCCGAGGCGATCACCACGACCCGCTTGTCCCGACCGTCGGTGGCGATGGCCCGGCCGAGCTGCTCGCCCAGCCGGTGGCAGCGGCGCAGCGTCGGCAGCGGCGGGGCGAACATGTTCAGCACGATCGGCACGATCGGCACGTCCAGCCCGGGCACCAGGTACTGGAGGCTGTGCGTGATGCCGTGGTCCACCTGGAGTCGCAGCGAGAACGCGGCGTCGAACTCGTTGTCCAGCAGCGAGTCGACGAGGTGCCGGGCGAGGCCGGTGTCGACCGGCAACGGGCCGCCGGGGGTACCGGACTCCCCCGCGCCAACGCACTCGGCGACGCCGACCGTCACCGCCGGCATCAGGTCGAGGAAGAAGCCGCGGAAGTGGTTGGAGCCGATCACCACCACGGCGTCCGGCCGGGCGTCGGCGACCAGCGCCGCCGCCTCGGTCAGACCGTCGCGGAACCCGATCGCGTCCGGCTGGTCGGCGACCTCGTCCCAGTGGGTGTTCATCAGCGTGCTGTGCGAGGCACCGACGCCGAGGACGACCTCGCTCACCGGATCCGCCGCTGGTCCCGGACCACCGTGCCGGTGGTGCGCAGGAGCAGCCGGGCCAGGCCGCGACGGACCTGGGGCAGGCTGGCGACGGCCACGACGGCCGCGGTCACGACGACGGGAGTACGCAGCTTCATGATTCGTCCTTCGCACGGAGGGGACGGGTCTGGACGACGGGCTTGGACCGCTCGACCAGGCGACGCCAGGTGGTGATCGAGACGTCCGGGCGGTAGAGCCGTTCCGGTGGCGCGTCGCTGACGTCGACCATCCAGGCGTCCTGGCCGGTGAACTGGCCGTGGAAGAGCCAGCGGATCCCGGCGAGGTACTTGAGCTTGAACGCGGCCGCGGTCAGTCCCCGCTCGAACCGCGCCATGATCTGCACGTACCGGACGTGGTCCTCGTCGACCGGCACGTACCACTCGTAGTGGATGAATTGCGGGTACGCGACCCGCAGCAGGCCGGGCAGCCGGATCGAGACGAAGCCCGGGATGTTGAGCGAGTCGATGACCGGGTTGACCCGGCTGCCCTTGCCCGGGCGGTCGGGCAGCGGCATGCGCTTCCACCACCGCTTGTTGGTCCAGACGCCCAGCCCCGGGTACTCCGCCTCCCAGTGCAGTTCCTCCTGCACCCGGACGAGCCAGGGTCCCTCCTGCTGGATCCGGGTCTTGTTCCAGGCCGGCATCACCTTGAACAGCCGCCACAGGGCGGTGTTGTGCAGATACTTGGCGTGCCCCTCGTCGAAGCCGTTCTCCGCGGCGAAGCGCCAGTTGCCGTTCCGGATGTCGCTGCGCCCGCCCATCACGAAGTCGTGCTCGAGCAGTTCGTCGGGGATGTCCCGCTCGACCGGCGGCACCGGGCCGGCGCCGACGTAGATCCAGACCAGGCCGAGCCGCTGCGCCACCGGGTAGGTACGCACCTTGAGCTTGCCGCAGATCGGCGAGTCCGGCCCGTCGGTCAGGACCGCGCAGAGGTTGCCGGTCTTGAGCTCGAACGTCCAGCCGTGGTACGGGCAGCTCACCGTGTCGGGGAACTGGCGGCGGCCGAGCGAGAGCGGCACGCCCCGGTGCGGGCACCGGTCGTGCAGCGCGTAGATCTCGTCCCCCTCGCGGACCAGCGCGATGTCCTCGCCGAGGAGCCGGACCGTCTGCGGCTTGCGCCCGAACTGCTCCGCCCAGCCGACCGGGTACCAGTAGTCGCGCAGTCCCAGTACCGCGCTGTCGTAGGTCGGCCAGGACGACCAGTCCTGCCCCTCCCTCACCGGCGCCTGGCCCTCCGGGGTGTCGTTCTGCCACACCGGTGGCTGTGCCGCTTCGCGTTCGATGGTCATCTGTTCCGAACCTCCGCGTTGGTCGTATCGAGGTGTGCGCTCAACCACCGCGCGGCCGCGTCCACGACCTCGTCGAAGTGGTGGCCGCGGTAGATGTCGTGGTGGGTCGCGTCCGGCAGGGTGAGCAGTTCCTTGGGCTCACTCGCCGCGGCGTAGAGCGCACCGGCGTGCTCCCTGGGCACGAGCGTGTCCCGACCGGCCGCGATGATCATCAGATTGGAGACCCGGTCGGCGTGCCGGATGGGCGCGTACTCGATGATCGCGCCGGCGGTCTCCAGCGGCAGCCGGTACTCGGACCGGCTGGGAAAGTCGCGCTTGAGCCACTCGTTCCACTCCACCGACTCCGGGTCGCGGACCAGGATCCGGTCCGGGTCGACCTCGGCCGAGCGTCCCTCGACGACCGCGTCGACCCGGTCGCGGGCGATCTCGTCGAGCAGTTCGCACCACTCCCAGTACCGGCGCATGGAGCGCATCCACTCCGCGCCGTCGGCGAAGGGCACGCAGGAGACGGTCGCCCGCACGAGCGGTTCGGCCGCCGCGGCGCAGATCGCGTGCGCGCCGCCGAAGCTGATGCCGTACAGCCCGAGCCGGGTCGGGTCGACGCCCTCGCAGGTGGAGAGGTAGACGACCGCGCTGCGGATGTCCGCCACCTGCTCGTGCGGAAGCATCCGCCACCGCTCCCCCTCGCTCTCGCCGAAACCTCGGTGGTCGAAGGTGAGCACGCCGATGCCCCGGTCGCGCAGCGCCCGGGCGATGTCGGCCGCCACGTACTCCCGGGTCGCGCCGAAGCCGTGGCAGAAGACCACCGCCGGCACGCCGGCCGCGGGGCGCTCCTCGGGCAGGAAGAGCGAGCCCGAAAGGCGCAGCCGGTCGGCGTGGAAGTCCACGGTCCTCATCAGACCCCCGCCAGCCGTTCGAGTACGTCGTCGAGTTGCACGACATCGGCGTACTTCGCGTCCATCTCGTAGAGGCTCACGGCCGCGGAGAGCCGCGAGCGGTCGAACACGGCCTGCTCGACCACGAACGGCCGGAAGCCGTGGGAGAAGCCGTCCACCACCGAGGCGCGTACGCAGCCGGACGTGGTGGTACCGGCGACGATCAGGTCGTCCACGCCCAGCGCGTGCAGATAGGTCGCCACCGGGGTGTCGAAGAAGGCGCTCGCCCGGGGCTTCGCGACGACGAGTTCACCGTCCCGGGGCGTCGACTCGGGCACGAAGTCGACCGCACCGGGGCGGCCGTTGACGAACTCGCCGACCAGCTCGTTCTTGACGGTGGGCCCGAGGAGCAGGGCCGCCGGACCGGACGGGCGCAGGTGCACGATCGGCACCCCGGCGGTGCGGGCGGCGCGCAGCAGCGCGGCGATCGCCGGCAACGCCTCGTGCGCGGCCGGCCCGCAGGCGGTCGGCCACTCCTCGATCGCCCGGGCCAGGTCGAGGCCGGGCGAGCCGACGAAGGACCGGACCACGTCGATGACGATCACCGCCGGGCGCTGTCCGGGCGCCTGACGGTGCGCGAACGAGGCGTACGCGACGCCGGCCTCGCCAGCGAATGGTTCCTGCCACCAGCGGGTCATGCGACTCCTCCCAGTTCCGAACGCTCACGCGTGCAGGCGTCCACCGCCGCCGTCACCAGCAGCCGGGTCAGCCGGAGCATGTTGGTCATCGACACCGAGTTCATCCCCATCGGGAAGTCGACCTCGGATCCGTCGGTGCCGAGCAGTCGGGGCATGCCGATCCGCGCGGTCGGGATGCCCCGGTTGCGCAGGATGTTGCCGTCGGTGGCACCGCTCGTCGTCCGGGCCGCCTCGTCCAGGGTGTGCGGTCGGCCGGTCGCCCGCTCCCAGGCCCGTACGCAGGAGCGGACGATCCAACTGTCCGGGTCGGTGTGGCTGCCGGGAATGGCGAGCACCATCTCCCAGGAGGCGGAGACGTCGCCGAGCCGGTCCAGTGCGGCCCGGATGCCCTCGCCGAACTGCCGGGCAGCGTCGGCCGGGGTGGTGCGCGGGCTGGTCCGCAGGTCGACGGTGAACTCGCAGACCGCCGGGTTGAACGCGGCGGTACGCTCCCAGCCGCCGCGTACCGACCCGACGTGTCCCTGCGGCGCGACGAGTCCGCCGGTGTTCCGTGCGGTGTACTCCGGGAACCAACGCTCCAGTTCGCCGATCAGCCGGGCCGCGTCCACGATCGCGTTGCGGTACGGCAGGCGCTGCCGGCTGCCCACGTAGTTGAAGGTGCCGTTCACCCGGACGGTGAACCAGCAGAGTCCGACCTCCTCGTGCGCGACCGCCCAGCCGGGCTTGGCGAGGATCGCGTGGTCGGCCCAGACGCCCTGTTCGAGCATGAACGAGCAGCCGTTGCCCTGGCCGGTGTTGGCCCGGGTCGCGCCCGGGCGGCTGTTGGTGGGCATCCCGCCGGCGCCCAGCCCGACCAGCAGCGAGCCGCGCAGGGGCAGGCCGGCGGCCGCGACCGCCGAGGCGGCCTCGACGACGCAGGCGGCGTGCCCCTTCGGGTTGCTGGCGCCGAGCCCGATCACCCGGTCGCCGTCCCGCACGCCCTCCGGGCGCATGTCCGGGCGCAGGGCGTCGCCGACCTGCGGCACGTCCTCGTCCTCGGTGCCGACCGACAGGGTGTCGATGGGGGCGTACAGCAGCAGGTCCGCCCCGGTGCCGTCGCCGCGCAGCCTGCCGACCGCGTTGCCCTGCCTCTCGTCGATCTCCTGGTACGCCGCCTCCAGCCCGACCGATGCCAGATGTCCGGTCAGCAGCCGGGCGAGCGCCGCCTCGTCCCCGGTCGGGCTCGGGGTCGAGACCATCCGCAGCGTCAGGTTGCGTAGCCGGTCCGCGTCTATCGCGGCCCAGGCACGCTCGACAAGATCGGTCGTCATCGGCCCTCCTTCCCGTCCCGTCGGGCCGTTGCGGTCATAGGCTGCGCGACCGACCACCCCGCTGACCAGCGCGGTATTCCGGTCAGTGGATGCAGGCTCGGCTGGCCGGAGTCCGGGCCGAACTAGGCTGGCGGCAGCACCTCAGGGAACACTCCGGCCGACGGGCCGAAGCCAGCAAAGCCTCGAACCAGACAAAAGACGATGACAGGGACCAAAGGCTGATGATCGCCCCGATGTTCTCCCCGCACTACGCCCGCACCCGTAGTGGCCTGATCCACTACGTGGAGATGGGAACGGGCGAACCGCTGGTGCTGCTGCACCAGACGCCCAGTTCGTGGGACGAGTTCCGCGAGCTGATGCCCCTGCTGGCGACGAGGCGCCGGGTGATCGCCCCGGACATCATCGGCTTCGGCGCATCCGAGTCGATCACCGACCACTCCATCGAGCGGTACGCCGAGGCGGTGCTCGCGCTCCTGGACGAGTTGGATCTCGACCGCGTCCACCTGCTCGGCCACCAGCTCGGCGGCATCGTGGCGGTGGAGATGTCACACCAGCAGCCGGAGCGACCGGGTGCGCTCATCCTCTCCGGCACCCCCTACGTCGACGAGGTGTTCCGGCGCAACCGGCCGCAGATGCACCCGCTCAGCCTGGTCGAACTCCAGGACGACGGCCGCCACCTCATGGAGCTGTGGGTACGCCGCAGTGGCTTCTACCCACCCGCCCGGCCCGACCTGCTCGACCGGTACGTCCGGGACGTACTGCTCCTGGAGGACCAGGCCGAGGAGGGACACCGGGCGATCAGCGCCTACCGGATGGAGGGGCGCACCGGCTACCGGGGGCAGGTGCTCTGCATCGGCGCCTCCGCCGACCCGATCAGCTTCCACCAGGTGTCGCGGCTGGTCGAGCGCTTCCCCCAGGCCTGCCTGGAGATCATCGAGGGCGGCATGGTCCCGCTGATGGAGCAGCTGCCCGAGGAGGTCGCGGCGCTGGTCACCAAGTTCCTCGACGAGACCCCGCTCTCCCCCGGTACCGCGCCGCGACACGGCACCGCCGCGCCGCGACACGGCACCGCCACGCCGGCGTCCGGCGGGAGCGCCGACCCTGCCCACCACGACGAGGCGACATGACCGCCGCGAGGGACACCGAACGGCTCGACCCACGGTCGGTCGCCGGCAAGATCGAAATAATCCTGGACGCGTTCAGCATGGACGACGTCGACCTGTCACTGGCCGAGCTGGTCCGTCGCACCGGCCTGCCCCGCACCACGGTCCACCGGATCTGCCAGGTCGCCACGATGTGGGGGGTGCTGGAGCGGTCCGGCGCCGACTACCGGCTCGGGCTACGCCTGTTCGAGCTGGGCCAGCGGGTGCCACGGCAGCGGATCCTGCGCGACGCGGCCCGGCCGTACATGCAGGAACTGCTCTACCGCACCCGCTCGGTGGTGCACCTCGCCGTCGTCGACGGCCTCGACGCGCTGGTCATCGAGCGCCTGTCGCCGTACCGGCAGCCGACCCGGCACACCCAGATCGCCGGCCGGATGCCGATGCACTGCACCGCCGTGGGCAAGGTACTGCTCGCGTACTCGCACCCGAGGCTGCTCACCGAGACGCTCCGGGCCGGCCTCCCCCGTCGTACGCCCCGCACGATCACCTCGGCGCTGCACCTGAGCCAGGCGCTGGAACGGGCCCGGGAGACCGGCACGGCCACCGAGGTGGAGGAGATGCACGTCGGCTACTTCGCGGTCGGGGCACCCGTGCTCAACTCGGAGAAGGGTGCCATCGCCGCGGTCTCGGTCACCTCGGCGATCCACGCCAACAGCGTGGAGCAGCTCGCCGACCTGGTGAAGGAGGCGACCGCCGGCATCACGGCCACCCTCCGCGCCGCCTACGGCTGATCCTGAACCTGATCTTGAAGGAGTCGGGGTCCCCGGACTGTCCGGCCGAGGACCGGCGATCGGCCGGCGATATCGTGGTGCCACGATGGGCGCGGTGCCGGACATGCAAGAGACGTGAGCCCTGAGGACCGGTTTCGGCGCGTCTACGCCGGCAACTTCGAAGCGATTCTCGCGTACGCGTCACGTCGTGTCGGGCAGCCGGACGACGCCGCCGACGTGGTCGCGGAGACCTTCCTGGTGGCGTGGCGGCGCAGCGCCGAACTGCCCGCCGAGGATGAGATCCGGCTGTGGCTGTACGGGGTGGCCCGCCGCGTGCTGGCGAACCACCACCGCAGCGGGATCCGCCGACAGCGGCTGGGTGAGCGGCTCCGGCACTGCCTGACCGCGGTCTCCACGCCCGATCCCGGCAGTGAGGTGCCGCAGCGGCTCGCCGTGCAGGCCGCGCTGCGCCGGCTCAACGACACGGACCGGGAGATCTTGCTACTCACGGTATGGGAGGGCCTGCAGCCCCGGGAGGCGGCGGAGGTGGTCGGAATCAGCCCGACCGCGGCGCGGACCCGCCTGTCGCGGGCGCGGGCCCGGCTGCGCGAACTCGTCGGTGACGACGCCGAGGCACCCGGACATGTACTCGATGTCCTGGCCGCACCCGTCCCGAAGGAGGGCAGATGACCGACGAGCACCTCGACCGCCTGGTTCGAGACGCCGACCCCTATCGACCTGAGATCGTCGCGCGCCTCGGCGGGGCGGATCAGCATCTCCTGGAGGAGATCATGTCCACCCCGAAACTCGACCCGGTACCGGCGAGACCGCCGCGCCGTACCCTCGTCCGTCGACTCGTCGGCGCCACGGCCGCCGCGGCGGCCGTCGCCGGCATCATCGCCACCTCGTCGCTCTGGTCCGCGCAGCCCGACGACGTGTACGGCGGACCGACCGGCCTGCCCGGCGTGGACACGGCCGCGATCAGCGGGTGGGAACTCGACCTGAAGGCTGCGCAGGACCACCCGCGCCTGCTGATCGACGAGCCGGGCTGGAAGGCGATCAGCGTCTACGGGTTCGCCGAGGAGACCGGCAGCATCGAATTCCAGAACGGCGACCGTAGCCTGCAGATGAACTGGTACCCGGACGAGCAGTACCAGGACTACTACGACGACCGGCTGCACGTCAGCAAGCCTGAGGCGACCACCGTGGCGAACCGGCCGGCCAGCATCTTCACCTACCGCAGGAACGACATGGCGGCCATGCTCAGGCCGCAGGACGGCACCTTTGTCGAGTTGCGCACCGGGGGCAACTGGACCCGGGCCACCTTCGACGAGATCCTCACCCACGTGATCAAGGTGGATGCCGAGTCGTTCCTCAAGGCGCTGCCGCCGGAGATCGTCACGCCGGGCGACGTCCGCGAGGAAGCCGCCAGGATTCTCGCCGACATGCCGTCCCCGCCGGGCTTCGACGTGTCGGTACTGGACAACGCCGGGGCCAACGACCCGTACCAGTTCGGCGCCGCGGTGGCCGGCAGGGTCACCTGCGACTGGATCGCCGAGTGGATCCGGGCCGACTCCGCCGGCGACGACCACGCGGTCAGGCAGGCCGCGGCCGCGCTGCGCAGCAGCCACCACTGGAAGGTGCTGCACGACATGAACGACGAGGGCGACTACCCCGAGGTCGTCTGGGAGATCGCCGACAAGGTCGCCGACGGCGATGTCCCGAAGTCGTACCAGGACGGCCTGGGCTGCTGACCGGGCCGGTGGTCCGGGAAGGACGACCGGTGCCTTCCGCTCCCGCTCGGCGACACCCGCCTTCGGGTAGCGCCGAGCGGGAGCGGGCCCCCGTTCTCGTGCTCGCCGGACGGCGGTCGCCCTCCGGCCGGGGTCAGCCCCGCCGGTGTCGTGGCAGCAGCAGGCTCACCAGCGCGATGGCCAGGCCGATCCCGGCGGCGATGAGGAACACCAGGTCGTAGCCGGCGGCGAGGGCGGCCGGCGAACCGGCGTCGCGGCCGAACGGTTACGCGAGCAGATCGCCACCCTCACCGCACAGCTCACCGCAGCCGAGACCGAGCTGGCCGAACTCACGATCACCCGCAAGACCCTACTCATCCTGACCGGCCAGACCGATCCGGCGGCACCCGCCGAGGCGACCATCGCCAGCCCCGCCTACCAGCAGATCCTCGCCGTCTTCCACACCGCCACCAGCGGGATGCGCGCCAAGGACATCTGCCACACCCTCGGCACCGGGACCACCGCCAAGGACACCGAAGGCCTACGCGCCAAGCTCAAACGCCTCGTCGCCCGCCAGATCCTGACCGAACCCGAGCCTGGCCTGTTCACCCTCGCCCCACCACCGCCGTCCGCGCAGCCCGCGAGCAGGACCTCTAACCTACGGCCAACCCACGACGGGCATAGACTCCCGGACCACCCTCCGACGCTGTTCGGAACGTGTCAGGTTGGCCTGGTAGCAGCAGCCACCTTCGGCTGCCCTGGCGTAGCAGTCCGTTGGTGTTCTCGTTGGTGCCGCCGTCACCCACCCCGGAGGTCTTCCCATGACACACCCCTCGATCAGAGTGTTGCGACGACCACTGGAATCCGCCCAGTATCGAGCGATCCGCTACAGCCAGCGGCTCGCCGAGACCGGCGCCGTCGCCTCGGTCGGATCCAAGGGCGACTCGTACGACAATGCCATGGCCGAAGCGTTCAACTCCCTGTACAAGGCCGAACTCGTCCGCGACAGGGGGCCCTGGCGCGGGCTCGACGACCTGGAGATGGCAACCGTCGAATACATCGACTGGTACAACAGCCGAAGGCTGCACGGCGAGCTCGGCCACGTCCCACCCGCCGAGCACGAGGCACCACACGCGATGACCCACCCGGTCACCGCGCTCCTGAAAACCAGCTAACCAACTGATCCATCACCGTCCGGGACGACCATGATCGGCGAGACAGAACCTAGCGGGCGGCGAGCTGGCCGATGACCTTGTCGATGTCGCAGTTGGCGCTTCGGTTGAAGGGCAAACTCGTCAGTACGGCGCCCATGGCGCAGGTGTTGGTGAGGGCCGCGACGACCAGGCCGGCGCCGATGGCGGCGGCGAACCATTGCACGCCGGGCAGGACCAGACTGGTGAGGACGCTGAGCAGGACGAGCGTGCCGGCGACCAGCCGGACCTGCCGTTCGATGTCCCAGCGGGCCCGGCCGCGCCTGACCGGTACGCCGGCGGCCTGCCAGGCGAGGATGCCACCGTCGAGGACGTGCACATTCGGCATGCCGACTTCGGCGAGTAGTTGCTCCGCCTGGGCGGCGCGCATACCCGAGCGGCAGACCAGGACGACCTGGTCGAGGTGGGCGTGAAGTTCCCGGCGGTGCTCGCGCATCAGGTGCAGCGGAACGTTGTAGGCGCCGGGGATGTGGACCGCCTCGAACTCGGCGGGGCTGCGTACGTCGAGGACGCGGACGGTGTCGTCGGTGGCGAGCCAGTCGCGCAGGGCAGCCGGGTCGAGTCGGGTCGGGTGTGCGGCGGCGTCGGTCACGGGAAGTTGTGCTCCTTCGGCAAGAGGTGGGATGTGCGGTGGACGGGCTGCGGAGGATCAGGCGCGGCCGTGCAGCATTCCATGCCAGTACAGCGCTGGCAGGCCGTAGCGCTTGAATAGCCACATGTCGTATCGGGGTCGCATGGTGTCGATGAGTGGGAAGCTGGGCCGTGGCGTGAGGTCGTAGTCGAACTCGGCCAGCAGCATCCGGTTGCGGGCGGTGATCAGCGGACAGGAGGTGTAACCGTCGTATCGGGCCGGCGGAGGTTCGCCGCGGCGGGCGGCGAGCAGGTTCGCGGCGACGATCGTCGCCTGCTTTCGGATCGCGGCGCCGGTCTTGGCGGTGGGCAGGTTGGCCACGTCGCCGAGGGCGAAGACGTTGGGCCAGCGCGAGCTTTGCAGGGTGTACTGGTCGACCTGCAGGTAGCCGAACGGGCTGTCCGGGTCGGCCAGGGGTGATGCGGCGACCCAGTCGGGAGCGCTCTGCGGCGGTACGGCGTGCAGCATCGCGTAGCGGATCTCTTCCATGGCGCCGCGCTTGGTGTCGAGCAGCGTCGCCCGGTGCGCGGGGCCGTCGACCTCGACCAGGTGGGTGTTGTGGCGGACCTCGATGCCGTACCCGGCGGCGACGCCCCGCAGCACCTCACCCCACTGCGGCTGGCTGAAGATGGCCGCGGTGGGCAGTACCAGGATCACCCGCATGTCGTGCAGGACGCCCTGACGGCGCCACCAGTCGGTGGCCAGGTAGGCGATCTTCTGCGGGGCGCCGGCACACTTGATCGAGCCTGGCGGCATGGTGAACAGAGCCGTCCCACCCCGGGTCTGCCGGATGTTCTGCCAGGTCCTGGGGGCCAGGTCGAAGTGGTAGATGGTGGAGACCTCGTCGTGGCCAAGCGTCTCGGCCAGTCCCGGGATCGCGTCCGGGTTCAGTTGCAGGCCGGGGGCCATGACCAGGAAGTCGTAGGTGAGGGTCCGGCCGTTGCCGAGGACGACGGTACGGGCGTCCGGGTCGACGGCGGTGACCCGCTCGGCCACCCAGGTGACACCCTTGGGCATGACCCTGGCCTCCGGACGCACCGTCTGTGCGGCCTCGGCGCGGCCACCACCGACGAGTGTCCACAGCGGCTGATAGAAATGCGTCTGCGACGGCTCCACCACCGCCACGTCGGACACGCCCGCGCGGCGCAGGCGCGCGGCGACGCTGATGCCGGCGGTACCACCTCCGACGATGACCACCTCGTGATGCGACCGGAACGGGGCCGGTGTCGGCACGGGTGGAGCAGCGGTCGAGCGGTGCGCGACCTTGTCGCTTGCGATCGACCGGAACCGGAGCACGGCGGTGGCGGCGAGGACCAGCGCCGCGGTGGCGGCCCACAGCAGGGGGCTGTGCCACCATCGGGTGGGCAGTTGCTGAGCGAGGACGAGGACGCCCATGACAACCACAAACCAGCCGAAAGACTTGCGCAGTACATCCTCGCGGATCCGACCGGCGAGCCGGCTGCCGATCAGGCTGCCGGCCACGGCGGCCACGGTGACCGCGATGGCGAGCCCCCAGTGGACGTGCACGGTGGACAGGTAGCCGGCCAGGCCGGCGAAGGACTTCATCGCGATGACGAGCAGCGACGTGCCGACCGCGACCGGCATCGGCAGGCCGCCGAGCAGGGCGAGGGCTGGCACGACGAGAAAGCCGCCGCCGGCGCCGACCAGCCCGGTGGCCAGGCCGACGATCACTCCGTCGGCGATTACACGCGGCACGGGCAGCTCGTGCGGGGCAGGTCGGTCGGCGGAATCCCGCCGGCCCCTGATCATCGCGGCCGCGGTGGCCAGCATCATCAGCCCGAAGCCGGTGAGCAGGACACCGCCGGGGATGAACTCCGCGAACCGGCCACCGGCGTAGGCGCCGGTCATACCGGCCAGCCCGAAGACCAGGCCGGTACGCCAGCGTACCCGGCCGCCCCGGGCGTGCGGCAGAACACCGACCGCGCTGGTGACACCGACAACGAGTAACGACGTCGCGATCGCCTCCTTGGCCGGCAGACCGGCGACATAGACCAGCAGCGGCACGGCCAGAATGGAGCCGCCACCGCCGAGCAGACCGAGGCTGGCGCCGATACCGACCGCGAGGACCATGGTCAGGACCAGAGCGGCGGTCATGAGCCCACCTTCGGGGACCCACCGAAGTACACCGGCAGCCCCGACTCGCGGGCCCTGCTGAACTCGTCGTCGACAGCGACCACACGGCGGCCGGCGGCGGCCAGGATCGAGGCGGCGATCGCGGCACGGTAACCCCCGGCGCAATGCACCCACACCTCGCCGTCGGGCACCTCGTCGACGCGGCGCAGCAACTCGTGCAAGGGAATGTGCACGGCACCCTCGATCCGGGCCGCGGCAGCCTCGAGGTCGCGACGGGTGTCCAGAACGACGACCGCCCGGTGGTGGCGTACCTGGGCGAGGTCGGCGAAGGTGGCCCGGGGGAAAGCTTCCAGGGCGGCGCTGCCGGCCCACTTAGCCGGGTTGCCGGTGGCGTGCGCGGCCGGCCGGTCGATACCGATTCGCACCAGCTCCCGCTGCGCCTCGGCGACCTGCTCGACGGTCTCGCCGAGCAGGGTCAGCGGGGTGCCCGGGGGAATCAGCCAGCCGAGGTAGGTGGCGAAGCCGCCATCCAGGCCGACGTTCAGCGTTCCGGCGACGTGGCCGGCGGCGAACGCTACCCTGTTGCGCAGGTCGACCACCCACTCGCCGTCGGCGAGGCGCTTGCGCAGCTGCTCGGCGTCGGCTCGCTCCGGCACGCTCAGGTCCGGCGCGCCCGGTCCGGCGCTGTTGGCCGGCGCCATGTGCGCGTAGTAGGCCGGCCAGGCGTCAAGGCCGGCCAACAGGTCGTCCACGAAGGTCTGTTCCGTCTTGGTCAGAGCGGGGTTGCTGCGCTTCTCGGCGGCGACGGTGGAGGCGGCGGCCTCGGACTGGGTGGCCGAGCAGAAGCTGCCGAACCCGTGCGTCGGGTAAATTCCGGCGTCGTCCGGCAGTTCGCCGGCCAGGCGGTGGGCTGACTGGTACTGGTGGCGCACCAGGGCGTCGGTGTGTGCCGGGCCGAGCAGATCTGGCCGGCCGACCGAGCCGTACAGCAGGGACCCGCCGGTGAACACGGCGACCTGCCTCCCGCCGACGTCGAGGGCGTAGGCCAGGTGGGTAAAGGTGTGCCCGGGAGTGGCGAGCACCCCTACCCGCATGGTGTCGCCGACGGCGATGACGTCGCCGTCGTGGACCGCCACCCGGTCGAAGGTCACCGGATCGTCGGCGTTGACGTGGTAGGCCGCGCCGGTGGTCTGGGCCAGGGCGTAGCCGCCGGTCACATAGTCGTTGTGGATGTGGGTCTCGAAGACGTGGGTGATGTGCACGCCCTCGGCGGCGGCCAGGTCGAGGACCCGGTCAATGTCGCGCTGTGGGTCCACGACGAGCGCGACGGTGCCGTCGTGAACGAGGTAGCTGCGGTCTCCGAGGGTCGGGGTGTCGATCGGCAGGATACGGAACACGAGAACTCCTTGCGGTTGAGGGGTGGGTTCAGGCGCTGACGTGGCGGCCCCGGACCGTGGGGTGCCCGGCGCGCCACCGGGCGTCGGTGCCGCCGGCCACGGGCCGGGCGTCTACACCCGCCCGGGTGAGGTAGCTGGCGACGGCGACGTTCCGGTTGCCGCTGGCGCAGATCAGGTGCACCGGGACACCGCGCGGCACGCATCACGTGCCTCCTCCCGATCATATACCCCCGGGGGTATCTGCGATCGACGCTATCTCCATGAGCGGCGAGACTGTCAAGCTCGAATCCGGTGACATGGCCCACGCATGACCGGATTCGGACCTATACCCCCAGGGGTAACGGAAAGCGCCGCCCGGAGCGGCGTCACCTCGGGCGATGGCCCGCTGCCACAGATACCCGCCGGGGTATGCTGAAATCAGTGCGAAAACAGTGGGAGAGCGAGATGCAGATCGACAGTGACGCGCTCGGTGACGTGATCAAGCGGCTGCGCCGAGCCGAGGGCCAGATCCGCGGGGTGATCGCGATGCTCGAGTCTGGTCGTGACTGCGCCGAGGTCGTCACCCAACTCGCGGCGGTGTCCCGCGCGCTGGACCGCGCCGGATTCAAGATCATCGCCACCGGGCTGCGCCAGTGTGTGACCGCCCAGAACGAGGGCGAGCAGCAGACCGTCGATGTCGCCAAGCTTGAGAAGTTGTTCCTGTCCCTGGCGTGAACCCGCCGGACCGTCCCGAACCGGAAACCGACCTCCTCCCGGCCCGCGTGGTCGTGACACCGTCGTGGCGCCGGTGTTCAACAGCGTCGACGGGGCATCCGGACCGTTCTCAGGGTGACCAACGGCCCGGTTGGACGCATACCCCCGGGCGTACCTTCGTTGCCGGGTGACCGGACGAGGGGAGGTCGGGACCGATGAAGACCGTTATCGTGGGCGGTGTTGCGGGCGGGATGTCGGCGGCGACCAGGCTGCGGCGACTGGACGCGAACGCTGACATCGTCGTGTTCGAGCGGGGCGAGCACGTGTCCTACGCCAACTGCGGCCTGCCGTACCACCTCGGCGGTGTCATCAGCGACCGGAAGGACCTGCTGCTGCAGACCCCCGAAGGGCTGGGCGGGCGGTTCGGTCTTGACGTGCGGATACGCACCGAGGTGCTGTCGATAGACCGGGAGCGGCGCACTGTGCGGGTGCGAGACCTCGACAGGGCGACCGAGTACGACGAATCCTGGGACGTCCTCGTGCTCAGCCCCGGTGCGGCACCGATCGTCCCGGATCTACCCGGCATCGAAGGGGCCCTGCCGCTGCGCACCGTCACCGACGCCGACCGCGTCGTCACGGCAATGCGCGGACAGCGCCCACGTACCGCAGCGGTGATCGGTGGCGGGTTCATCGGGCTAGAAGTCGCCGAGAACCTGACCCGCCGGGGTCTGGCGGTCAGCGTCGTCGAACTCGACCGGCAGGTTCTCGCCCCGCTCGATCCGGAGATGGCCGCAGGCGTCCACGCACAGCTGCGTGCGCACGGGGTGACCCTGTGCCTGGGGACCGGACCGGCCAAGGTGCTGGCCGACGCCGTCGAACTGACCGACGGGCGGCTGATCGACGCCGAACTGGTCCTGTTGGCCATCGGCGTACGCCCCGAGGTCGGCTTGGCTCGTACCGCCGGACTGGCCGTCGGTTCACGTGGGGGGATCGTGGTGGACGCGTCGATGCGTACCCGCGGCGAACGCAGCGTGCAGTGGCATCAACTGGACAACCTGCTCCACGCCGGCACCACACTGATTGACGTACGCACTCCCGCCGAACACCACGCCGGTCACATTCCCGGTTCGATCAACATCCCGCTCGACGAACTGCGTGGTCGTCTCGACGAACTGCCCGCCGGCGACCTGGTGGTGTACTGCCAGGTAGGCCAGCGTGCCCACACCGCAGCCGCCCTCGTCGGTGACCCTGTCCGGGTAGCCAACCTCGACGGTGGTTACCTCACCTGGCTGGCCGGCTCGGCAAGCCGCACCGATACACCATCATCGGCAGCGCGGCCAACGAGGTCGAGGCAAGGCAACGCGTCGACCGGATGATCGACCCGAATGGTGCCGGCAGTGCCGGAATGACGGGTCGGACGCCGCTTCCGTTGCTGCGTAGGCGACGAAGCCCCACGGTGGCGAACACCCGGCAGTCAGTTCGTTGGAATCGGGACCGAAGGTAGTGAGGTCCGGGAGAATGGAGCCGTGGCCGGGGAGCAGGACGCACTTCAGCGCTTGCGGAACGCACTCGTGCGGATTCATGAGCGCGTAGCAGTATAGTCCGACGACAGCCTGCACCTAGCCGCCCACGACGTCAGCCAGGCGGTCTGGAACTGGGACATCCGTGCCCCCAAGAGACCGGAGTTCCACGTTTGTCCCGTATGCGAGTCCCTGCCAGGCCAGCGCTGTATCAGCGTACCTGGCCATACCCTGCGGGGCCATTACCACCCGGAGCGGTGTCGGCAAACGTGACCAGGTGTCTCCAATTCTCCTCCGAGGCAACGAACATTCCCGAACTCGGGTGGGGTCACCGGCTACCCGATATCGCTGCGGTGCAGCGTCCTCTACCTCACCGATGAGCGCCGCGACTGGCTGTAGCAGGCAACGGTCCCCGAACCCCGCTCGACGGGGGCAGGACGTTGGTCCCGCCTCCCGAGGCGGGCCGGCCCTGCCGGGTAAGCCCGGCCAGAGAGCAGGTTGGGGGCAGGAGAAATGGAGGCACCGATGAAAGCACTAGTGTATGACGGGCCGGGCCGCAAGTCCTGGGCGGATGTCCGCGACCCCACGATCACGGACCCAAGGGACGCGATCATCGAGGTGGACACCGTGACGATCTGCGGCACGGATCTGCACATCCTGGCCGGCGACG
>NZ_JBEEAC010000053.1:0-25445 GCF_040120695.1 Plantactinospora sp. B6F1
CCCGTTCGCCGCTCGAGTACCCCGAAGGGCCTTTCCGCTCGACTTGCATGTGTTAAGCACGCCGCCAGCGTTCGTCCTGAGCCAGGATCAAACTCTCCAACAAAAACCAAACGGAAAATCCAAACCCAGCAACAAAAAACACTTGCTGCCAAACAAAACTTGGCACTGGCTTATCAAGCACCCTGTTGAGTTCTCAAAGAACAACCACACACCAAAACACGAACCCCACACCAGAGGCCCGCCCTTCGGTGCAACCACTCACACCCGCCGTTACCGCCGGGCGCTTGTTGTACCTTACCCGACTGTTTCCGCCTCGTCAAACCGGTGTCTCCCGGTTTGTCATGCTTCATCCAGCCGTCGTGCACCCGCACGGGCGCGACGGGCTACCACCGCAATCGTCCGGGTTTGGCAGGCCGGCCGCTGTGGTGTTGCTCCGCAGTCTTGCCCGGTGCCCTGCCGGGAGAGAAAGTTACACGGCCGGGCCGGTAACGCCAAATCGGGGTGCGGCGCCCGCAGGATTGTCGACCGAATTCCGGAATATCCGAATGCCGACCGAGTGGCTCGATGGCGAGTTGAGCTGCTGCTGGAGTACGCGGGCCGGGGCCGGGCCGTGCCTCGCCGAACCACACCTCCGGCTCCCGGCGTCCGCCGACATCCCGGTCAGCGGCCGAAGCGAGCGGCGAACCCGGCGACCATCGCGGTCAGTCCGGCAACGAACCAGCTCTGGTAGTAGTCGGCGGCCTCCGCGGTCTCGGGCCGCGCTGCCGGGCTGCCGGGCGGGGCGCCGACCTGGGCCAACGCATGCCCGAGTACGAACACCGCCACCGACTGCACGGCGGTCAGCGCGTCGGTCCGGGACAGCCCGGCCGCGGCGAACCGGTCGAGTACGCCACCCATCAGCCGCAGGCCCACGTCGATGTCCATCGGATGGGTGGCCAGCAGGGGTACCGCGCGTGGGTGGGCCAGCAGCGTGCGGCGATAGGCCGCACCGAACCGGGTGAGTGCCTCGGACCAGGAGTCCCCGGGGTCGAGTTCGGTGAACGCCTCGGCCGCCAGGTGGTCGACCACGGCGGCGAGTACGGCGTCCCGGTTGGCCAGGTGCCGATAGAGCGACATCGCCGCGACTCCCAGCTCGGCACCGAGCCGGCGCATGGTGAGCGCGTCGAGTCCGTCGGTGTCGATAACCCGCAGAGCCGTGGCGACGATGTCCTCGCGGGTCAACTGGGGCGGGCGACCGCCGCGGCCGGCACGTCGGCGCTCGGGTGTCGTGGCCATGCCCTCATGGTGACGACCACGCAGGCGGCGAGCATCACCAGGGTGAGCAGTCCGACGACGGTGTGCTGGAGGTCGATGACCACGTCGTGCCCGGCGGTCGGCAGGAACCTGAGGGTGTCGGCGTAGTACTCCTGGAACTCCGCCCGCTGTGCCGGTGTGGCGCCGGCGAGGTAGGGCAGCCACCAGGAGGCCAGGTGCCCCCCGAGGCAGAGCAGGCTCAGCACGACCGCGACAAGGTGCGACCAGCGCCGGCCGAGGGCGACGGCCCCGGCGATCAGCAGCGGTACCGGGTAGTTGGCGGCGGCCGCGAGCGCCCGGTCCCCGGCGCTGATCCCGGGGAGGTCGTTCAACGGGTACATCGGAACCCAGTCGATGAGTACGAGCCAGCCGAGCCAGACCAGCGGAGCGATGACGGCGAATTTCCGCATGATGACCACCTCACTTTGCTTACGCCGTAAGCTTACACCGTAAGCAAAGTAGCTCCGGCAGGCTCCACCTGTCAATCACGATGATTCGCGGCTCAATCACGATGATTCGCGGCGACGGCGGCCACGAGTGGACGACGGTACGGAGTGGGCGACGGCTACGAGCGGCTGTCGGCACGGGGCGCCAACTGGTCGAGTCGCGCCAGGTACGCCCTGCCGGTCCGGACCACGGCGCCGGCCAGGACGGTGGTGGTCGGCTCGGCGCCCGACCGCTGCTCGGTATCCGCGACCCGAACCGACTGTTCGAGGTGCGCGCGCAGATGCCGCCCGAAGAGCCGGTGGAACTCGACCCCGGTCGCCGCGCCCAGCGTCGCCAGATCGGCGTCGGTCACCATCCCAGGCATGTCGTGTCCCGCGTGCGGGTTGGTCCTCGGCGCACCGGAACGGTCCAGGAGCGCCCGGAACCGGTCGATGTCGGCGCGGTGACCCTCCCGGATCTCGGCGGCCAGTCGGCGTACCGCCGGGTCGGTGCTCCGGGTCGGCACCAACTCCAGCACTGGCAGCACCCGTTCGTGCAGGGCGACCGCGAGTTGCAGCCAGGCGATGTCGGTGCCGTTGAACGGGCCGGAAAGGCCGGACACGCTGGGTGCGCCGGACGGGCCGGGCGTACCCGCGGGGCCGCTGGGCCGACCGGCGACGGCTGGTGGCACACCGGTGGGCGTACCCGGAACGGACGCCGGTGCGGGGGCCGAGCCGGCGCAGCCGCCGGCCAGCAGGACCGCGACGAGCAGCGCCGCCGACCCGACGGTACCGCGCCAGATCATCCCCTGGACTCCTTCTCCGGTCGCTGTCGCGCGGGTGGGCCCGGCCTCGGGCGGGCCCACCCGCGGAACCCGACGGTCAGCTCGGACGGCCGTCCGCACCGCACTTGATCACGGGACGGATGCAGTCCCGGACCCGGCGCAGCATCTCGGCCTCCGGCCAGGCGTTGAAGAAGTCACCGTGCATAGTGAACCCACCACCGGAGGCGAGCCGGAACCGGGCCGGGTTGCCGTTCACCGGGTAGCGCAGCACCTGGCGCAGCTTCGGTACCGCGACCGGGTGGCTGGACGGGCAGGCCTGGTTGACCGGGTACGCCATGTGGCTCTTGTGGTCGGGCGAGTCGAGGTCGCGGCCGTTCCAGCACTGCGGAAAGTCGAGGTACGACTCCAGCATCGTCCCGGCCGGACAGGTGACGAAGTCCTTGGACGCCCCGACGTGCCCGGCGTGCAGGCAGGACCACCGGGAGATCGTGGTCGAGTCCGGGCCGGTGGCGCGGGCGTTGCCGGCCACGATCCGCAGGCCGAGCGGCAGCGGCTGGGTGTTGGCGACGATGTCGCTGCGGACGCCCTCGCCGAGGTAGTAGAACGTGACGATGGCCGGCTCCACCGGGACGTTGTCGGCGTACAGGGTGGGCACCCAGTAGGAGGAGACGTCGACCCGGGGGTTGCAGGTGGTGTTGGAGTTCAGCAGGTCGGCGAGGTTGGTGTAGGCGTTGGTGCTCGTCGCGCCGAAGAAGCTGTGCATGTGCGAGGCGCCGGGCAGGCCCGGGTAGATGATCGGATCGTCCGGCAGCCGGTGGCTGTACGGACAGTCGGCGAGGAACTCGGCCACCCGGACGATCCGGGCCTCGGCCGGTTCCGCCCGCTCGATCACGGCGTAGCCGCCGAGCAGTACGAGCAGGGCGCCGAAGAGCGTCACGATCCTCAGCCGGCGGCGCGGCGGGTGCAGGGGTGCGGCCCTATCCATGTGGGCACTCCTTGCTGGTGAGCGGCCAGCGAGGGCTCCGGCACCGCCGCCGAAGGCGTCGGAGCCACTGGCCAGACTGGTGGTGGTCTGTCCTTGTTCGAAGCGCGAGAGAGCGCTCTCTCTCACCAGCTTGAGACCGCCGTCGAAGGTTGTCAATACCTTGCGGAAACCGCTTCTCGCCGGAGCCGCGAGCCCGGGGAGGGCGCTTCGTCGTACCCGGTCTCTAGGCTGAACGCCGAGCGTGCGGGCCTGACGGGAGGGGGACTTCGTGGCGTACGAGGCAGTGGTGACGGCGACCGACGACCGGCGGCCCGAGCAGCCGGGCGGGTCCGCGATCGAGCCAATCGAGCCGACGGTCGAGCCGACGGTCGAGCCGACGGTCGAGCCGACGGTCGAGCCGATCGAGCCGGCGGTCGAGTCGATCGCTCCGGCGGGCGTGCCGGCCGTCGCGTCGGCGATCGATCCCGTCGCACCGGTGGTGGACGCCGCGCTCGCCGAGCCCTTCCCGGACCGTCCGGCCTACCAGGCGGCGATCGCCGAGATCCGGGCGGCAGCGGCCGCCTACTACAACGGCGCGGACCTGGCGATGGACGACGCGACCTACGACGCGCTGATGGCCCGGGTCGTCGCGACCGAGGCCGCCCGACCGGCCTGGAAGACCGACGACTCACCGAGCGACCTGGTGGCGGCCGGCGCCGGGCTGGTCGGCGACGTCGTGCACAGCGTCCCGATGCTGAGCCTCGACAACGTCTTCGGCGAGGCGGAGTTGGCCCGCTGGGCGGCCCGACTCGACAAGCTGCTCGGCCGTCCCGCCGCCGGCTACACCGTGGAACCCAAGATCGACGGGCTGGCCATCGCCGCCCGCTACGTGGACGGTCGGCTCACCCAGGTCGCCACCCGGGGCGACGGGCTGGCCGGCGAGGATGTCACGCCGCAGGCACGGCGGGCGGCCGGCCTGCCGGAGCAGCTCGCCGAGCCGCTGACCGTGGAAGTCCGCGGCGAGGTCTACATGACAGACGACGACTTCGCCAAGGCCCAGGAGATGCGTACCGGGCACGGCGAGCCCGCCTTCGCGCATCCGCGCAGCGCCGCCGCGGGAACGCTCCGGGCCCAGGACCGGGCGTACGACGCGCCGCTCTCCTTCCTCGCCTACGCGGTGCACGGCACCGACGGCACGGCCGAGCCCCGCCCGCACTCGGCCACCATGGCGTACGTCGAGAGCCTCGGTGTCGCCACCACCGCCGGTTCGCCGGTCGGGATGCCGCTCTGCACCACCATCGAGGAGGTGCTGGCGGTGGTGGAGTCGCTCTACAACCGCCGGGGCGAGCTGGGCTTCGGCATCGACGGTGCGGTGATCAAGGCTGACCACCCGGCCGACCGTGAGCTGGCCGGGTCGGGCACCCGGGCCCCCCGCTGGGGCGTCGCCTACAAGTTCCCCGCCGACACCCGCACCACCACGTTGCTCTCGATCGAGGTGCAGGTCGGCCGGACCGGAGTGATCACCCCGGTCGCCGTACTCGCACCGGTGCAGGTCGGTGGGGTGACCGTCACCTCGGCCACCCTGCACAACTTCGACGACCTGGTCCGGCGCAACGTCCGGGCCGGCGACACCGTATTCGTCCGGCGGGCCGGTGACGTGATCCCCGAGATCACCGGCGCCAAACTCGACGAGCGGCCGGCGGATTCCACCGCGTACGAGCCGCCGACCCGGTGCCCGCGCTGCGACGGCGAGATCGACCGCTCGCAGAAACGCTGGCGCTGCACACAGGGCCGGGCCTGCGGTGCCCGCGAGTCGCTCTCCTACTATGCGGCCCGGGACTCGATGGACATCGAGGGACTGGGCAGCAAGATCATCGACCTGCTGGTCGGCGCCGGCATGGTCACCGATCCGGCCGACCTCTACGACCTCGAACCCGCCGCGCTGGCCACGCTGGAGCGGCTCGGCGAGACCTCCGCCCGCAAACTCGTCGCCAACATCGAGGCGTCGAAGCGGCAGCCGCTCTCCCGAGTCCTCACCGGCCTCGGCGTACGGATGACCGGCCGGTCGATGTCCCGCCGGCTCGCCCGGCACTTCGGCAGCATGGATGCGCTGCTCGCCGCCTCCGTGACCGACCTGCAGGAGGTCGAGGGCGTCGGACCGGAGCGGGCCGTCACGATCGCGGCCGAGCTGGTCGAGCTGGCCCCGGTCGTCGAGAGGCTCGCCGCACGCAGGGTCAACATGACCGAGCCGGGCGTCCCCGGCCAAACCGCCACCGCCACCGGCGACGACGACCCGGACGTGCCGGCGGCGTCGGCGCTGCCGCTGCGCCGGCCGGACGGCAGCCCGATGACCGTCGTGGTCACCGGTTCCGTTCCGGGCCTGACCCGCAACGAGGGCAACGAGGCGGTCGAACGGCTCGGCGGCAAGTCGTCGGGCTCGGTCTCCAAGCGGACCGATCTGGTGGTGGTTGGCGAGGGCGCCGGCAGCAAGGCCGACAAGGCCGTCGACCTCGGTGTCCGGGTGATGCCGGCGGAGCGGTTCGCCGAGTTGCTCGCCGCGCACACCGCCGGGGACGCGACCACGATCGCCGAGATCCTGGCCCAGCCGGACCGCGAAGTGGGGCAGGACCGCGAGGCGGACCGCGCACCGTCGACGGACCGCGCGGTGGGGCACGACCCCGAGGTGGGGCACGACCGCGTGGTGGGGCGGGAGCCGGAGGCGGAGAGCGAGGCGGAACCGGCGTCTCCGGTCGGCTGAACCCGGGCCGCGCCACCATCTCCGGTGGGGGTCAGTGGCGGCCGATCACCACGGTCGCCGAGAGTTCCTCGTCGCTGACCACCGTCGGGACGAGACCGGCCCGGTCGAACACGACCGCGGCGACCTCCGCCTGCTCCAGGCTGGTCTCCACGAGCAGGTGGCCGCCGGGGGCGAGCCAGTCCGGGGCTCCGGACGCCACCCGGCGCAGTACGTCAAGGCCGTCTGGCCCCCCGTCCAGCGCCACCAGCGGCTCGTGCAGCCGTGCCTCCGGCGGCAACAGGCCGACCGCCTCGCTTGGCACGTACGGCACGTTCGCCACCAGGACGTCGATCCGGCCACGCAGCCGTAACGGCAGCGGCCGGTACAGGTCTCCGGCGTACACCCGGCCGCCGAGCGTGCCGAGATTGCGCCGGGCACAGCGGACGGCGGCCGGCTCGATGTCGACCGCGTACAGCGCGATGTCGCCGACCGACGCCGCGACCGCCAGCCCGAGCGCACCGCAGCCGCAGGCCAGATCCAGCACCGTCGCCCCCGGCCGGGCCAGGGCGGCGGCCCGGCGGACCAGCAGTTCGGTTCGGCGGCGCGGCACGAAGACCCCCGGGTCGACGGCGACCCGCAGTCCGCAGAAGTCGACCCAGCCGAGGACGTGTTCCAGCGGTAGACCGGAGACCCGCCGCTCGACCATGGCGAGCAGTTCGGCCGGACTCCGCGCGGCGGTACTCAGGAGTTCGGCCTCGTCCTCCGCGAAGACGCAGCCGACGGCCCGGAGCCGACGGACGACGTCCGTGTGGTCCGGTGTGGAGGCGGGAGATGACACGTACGACCCTTCGGAACGCCTGCCGGCGCCTCCCGGCTAACGCTGCCCGACCTGCCCCGACGAGGTCACCGGGCCGCCGGATGGGAGCACCCGGCCGATCGACACGGGAATCGGTCCCACCTCCTCGGGTCGTGACGGCTGAGGCTCAACGTACCCGTTCCGAAGCGGCTCCGTGCGGGCCGGGCCGAACGGCGACGGCGGTCTCGGCGGATCCCCGCCGTCCCGCTCGCGGGCATGGCGCCGGCCGGCCTGGCCGGACCAGCGCCCGCCAACCCGATATTGGCAGTTCTGCCCCTGCCGTCCCCGCTCGTCCGGCAGGCTCGATCCCAGGCGGGGGTGGCGACGTGCGGGTGGGACTCGATGTCACGGTGTCCGCCCGGGGCGTGGCGACCCGGGTCGGTCTCGCCGTGCTGGCGGCGGCCCCGGCCGTCGCCATGCGACTGGCCGGCGTCCACCTGCCGGCACTGGCCGGGATGGCGGTCTTCGGGGTGGCGGTCCTGTCGGCGGTCGCCCTGCTGATGTGGGCCTCCGAGGTGACCCGGGTCGACCTGCCGGGCAGCCTGGCGCTCGCGCTGCTCGCCCTGGTCGCGGTGCTTCCGGAGTACGCGATCGACATCTACTTCGCCTTTGCCGCCGGCTCCGATCCGGAGTTCGCGGCCTTCGCCCTGGCGAACATGACCGGAGCCAACCGGCTGCTGATCGGGGTCGCCTGGCCGCTGCTGGTCCTCGCCGCCATCTGGGCGGTACGTCGGCGCGGGCAACGCGGCGACCGGAACGGCGTGAGTCTCGCCCCGCACCGCCGTATCGAGACGATCTACCTGCTGATGGCCACCGTCTACGCCCTGGTGATCCCGTTGACCGGCCGGCTGGCCTGGTACGACAGCATCGTCCTCGGCGCCCTGTTCGCGCTCTACCTCGCCCGGATCGGGCGTACCCCGCATCGCGAGGAGGCGCTGGTCGGGGTGGCCGCCGCCCTGGCCCGCCAGCCGGCGAGGCGCCGCCGGCTGACCGCCGCCGCACTCTTCGGTACGGCGGCGGTGGTGATCCTCAGTGCCGCCGAGCCGTTCGGCAAATCCCTCGTCGAGGCCGGTTCGGCGCTCGGCATCGACCGGTTCCTGCTCGTCCAGTGGCTCGCCCCGGTCGCTTCCGAGGCTCCGGAGGTGATCGTGGCTATCACCTTCGCGCTGCGCGGCCGGGCCGACGACGGGCTGGGCGCGCTGCTGTCGGCGAAGCTCAACCAGTGGACCCTGCTGATCGCCTGCCTGCCGATCGCCTTCTACCTCGGCGGCGGCGAGTTCGCCGGGCTGGAGATCGACGCGCGGCAGACCGAGGAGCTCTACCTGACCGCCGCGCAGACCCTGCTCGGCGTCGCCGTCCTGGCCGATCTGCGGATCTCCCGGGTCGAGGCGGCGCTGCTCTTCCTGCTCTTCGCGGTGCAGTTCGCCCTGCCCACCCAGGCGGTCCGGTACGGCGTCGCGGTCGCGTATGCGGTGCTGGCCGGAATCCTGCTGGCCCGACACCGCCGGGAGCTGCCCGCGCTGGCCCGGGCCAGCCTGCCGACCGGCGGCGTCCGCCGGAAAGCCTGAAAACACCCGGGTACGGCCCGGGCAGGGATCCGCCCGGGCCGTACCCCGAGTTCGGCTACAGGTAGCCCTTGGCCTCCTGCTTGGCGACCATCGGTTCGGCTCCCTTGCCCATCTTCTTCAATGCCTCCCGCAGCTGCTGCTCGCTCATCTTCGAGCTGCCCTGGATGCCCGCCTCGTGAGCGCGTTGGCGCAGGTCATGAAGTTCGTCCCGACCAGCCATCTCAAGCCTCCCAGTTTCGCCGACGAGGGCGCCGCAGCCGGCCCCATCCTGCACGCTGGCTTCCCCCGGTCGTCGCCGCCAAACCGTCCGACGGCCCCGGGCGGTGCCCCGGCCCGGCCCGCCGAACCTGCGGCGTTCCGTTCCGGGACCGGCGGTGACCGGACGGTCAGCCCCGGAGGAGGACGAAGCCGCTGCGCGGCCGGGTCGGTACCCGGCCCAGCGGAATCCCCAGATCCTGCTCCGGTACCTGGTAGTCGAGGTTGGCCAGCCGACCACTGAGGGTGGCCAGCAGCGCCACCGTGGTCGTCTCACCGGGACAGCGGTGGCCGGTACGGGGATCGCCACCGCCCTGCGGCACCAACTCGAACGCGCCGATCTCCCGACCGAGGAACCGCTCCGGGTCGAAGACGTACGGGTCCGGCCACAGTTGCGGGTCATGGTCCTGGCCGTACAGGTCGAGCAGCACCAGCGTGCCGGCCGGTACGGGTACGTCCTGCCAGGCGAGGTCCCGCACCGCGTGACCGGCGACGAAGGGCGCGAACGGGTAGAAGCGGCGTACCTCGTGCCCGAACGCCGCGATGTGGTCCGGGCTGCCGATGCGGAGCCGGGCCCGAATCTCCGGCCAGCGGTTCAGGGCGTGCGCCGCGAACGTGACGAACCAGCAGACCGCCACCGTCGGCCGGACCAGGTTGAGGATCTCCACCGCCGCGAGCCGCGAGTCGAGCGGCTGACCGTCGGCGTCCCGGTGGCGGACGATCACGTCGAAGGCCGACCCGGCGACGACGTTCCGCCGCCCCTGCCGGGCCTGGTCGACCAGCTCGGCCAGCCAGCGCTCCCGCCGGGTCCGCGCCTGCCGGGCGCGCCAGTGCCGGGGCCCGAGGGTGCCGAAGCCGTCCACCATCGCCACCATGTCGGCGGCCGCCCCGGCGACGTCCGGCTCGGCCAGCGGCACACCGACCCACCGGCAGACGGCCCGGACGAGGACCCGGCTGGCCTCGTCGAAGAGTACGACCGGCTGCCAGGATGGCCAGCGGGCGACCGTCTCGTCCCAGGCCGTGCCGGCGTACCGCTGGAGGGTGTCGATCGCCTCGGCGGTGAGCAGCGATGTGAAGATCGTCTTGCGGTGCCGGTGGGCGGCGCCGTCCAGGGTGTGCACCGCACGCCGACCGATGAGGGTGTCCAGCACCGGCCCCGGGATCGCCCCGTGCCGTCGGACGTGCGCCTCGTCGTAGAAGAACCGGGCCGCCTCCGGGCCGCACAACCCCACCGCCCGGTGCCCGAGCAGCCGGGTCTGGACGGTCTCCGCCCGCTGCCGGCGGCGGAGGTTGGGCAGCCAGCCGTAGCCCTCGACGGCCAGCCGCAGCGTGTTGTCGACGAGGAAATCGGGACGCGGAGGCATTTGCCGTTCATGCCCCGGCACACCGCGACTAAACTCCGCGCGGCTTCCCGGCGATGCCCCGAATACCGCAGGCGGCGCCGCTGGCCGGGACGGAGGGACATGCCGCCTCCGTGGGCTCGGGTCGGTCGATTCCATGGCCGCACGGCCCCACCGGGCCGGCCGATGATCTACGGATCTCGATGGGATCTCGTACTCGCGAGAATTGTCTAAACTACCCGCGACAGCCACCGAGGGAGGACTTGTGCCGGGGGATCCGGAAGGCATGCTCGTCGACTGGCAGCGACGGGTGGAACAGCAGACTGCGCTCACCACCGAGCTGAGCCAGCGCATGGAGCAGAACAGGGCCACGGTGGAGTCCCGGGGTGGCGAGGCCGTCGTGACCGTCGACTCGTCGGGAGGCATGGCGGAGCTTCGTCTCAACGAACGGGCGATGCGCCTCTCCCCGGACGAACTCGCGTCGGTCATCCTCGACACCAGCCGGCGCGCCCAGGCGAAGATGGCGCAGCAGATGGTGTCCGTGGTGAGCAGCCTCTACGGCGCCGGATCCGAGACCGCTGCCTTCATCGGTGGCGCATACACCAGTCAGTTCCCGGAACCCCCCGAGGACGAGGAGCGCGACCAGCGATGAGCGACATCAGGCTGTCAACCGGCGAGGTCCGCAAACATGCCCGGATGGTGGAGGAGGCCGGCCGGATGTACGGGGAGGCCGCCGCCGGTGCCGAGTACGTCGACCTGCACGACGAGGCGTACGGCATCCTCTGCAGCCCGCTGTTCCTGCCGTACATCAATCCGCTGCAGAGCTTCGCGCTGACGGAGATCCGCAACGGGGCCGACGCCACCACGCACCTGGCGGAACTGCTCCAGGCCCTGGCCGACAACGTCGACATCACCGACGGCGCGGCGGCGACCCGAATCAAGGAGGCGGGTAACCGATGACCACCGCTGCGATTGCCGGCCGGGCCTCCCTCATCGCGCCCGAGGGCGAGACGAAGGCGTGGGAGGGCGCCGGCATCTTCGAGTCGGCCTGCGGCGTGACGGACAGCATCTCGAACGGGAACTGGCTCGGCGTCGCCGGCAACGGTGTGGCCGTCGGCCTCTCCGCGATCGGCGCGATCATGGACCCGCTGCAGGCGGTCTTCGCCGCCGGTGTCGGTTGGCTCATGGAGCACGTCAGCTTCCTGCGGGAACCGCTGGACAAGCTCGCCGGAGACCCGAAGGCGATCGAGGGTCACGCCCAGACCTGGTACAACATCGAGCGCCGCATCTACGAGGCCACCGACTTCTTCGTCGCGCAGGTCAACAGCAGCACCGCCGAGTGGACCTCGCAGGCAGCGGCGGCGTACCGGCAACGCGCCCGGGGGCATGCCGAGTCGGTGCAGGCGCTCGGCAAGATCGCCGACGCCATGGCCAAGGCGACCACGGTCGTCGGCGCGATGGTCGGCGTCATCCGGAACACGATCCGGGACATCGTGGCCGAGGTCGTCGGCGCGTGCATCTCCAAGGCCCTGCAGGCGCTCACCGTGGTGCTGATCCCCAAGGTCGCCGCCGAGGTCGCCATCCTCGTGGGCAAGACCAGCAGCAAGATCCTCAGCCTGCTGCAGCGCCTGTTCCAGGCGATCAAGCAGATTGGTGCGCTGACCAGCAAGTGTGACGGCATCCTCCAGCAGATCGGCCAGGCCAGCCGCAACACGCTGCGTCTCGAGGCGTTCCGTCTCCAGGCGGTCGGTGAGGCCGGGGGAAGTGGCCTCAGCGGCTTCCGGGGAGCGTTCAACACGATCGGGCAGGGCCATACCGCCGTGCACGGCACCGTCGGCCAGGTCATCGAGAACACGGGACGCAGCGCGAGCCAGACGAACGGCTCGCAGAACGCTGGGCAGGCCGGCGATACGCTACGGGGCGACAACCCGAGCCCCACGCCGATCGAACTTCCGCTCTGACGGAGGACTCCCATGGAACCGCTGGACGACCGGGTCGCCAGGCGCCTCGCCGAGATCAAGGAACAGGAGCGCGGACTCGACCGCGAGGAGGCCGCGCGGGCCGCCGAGAAGGCGGACCCCGGGGCGGCGGTGGTGCAACGGCGCAAGGGCAGCGGTCTCCGGTCGTTCCTCTTCCTCACCGGAATACTCGTCCTGGCGGCCGGCCTGCTCGGCACCGCGGTGACCCTGAGCAGGCTGGCCGGCAAGGACTTCTCCGACGCCCGGCGCGAGGGTCAGGCGACCGTCGGCCGCTGCGTCGAGCACGGCCCGCTCAGCACCCGCGGCTTCGGCTACTGGCAGGCCTGCGAGGTCGACATCACCTGGGACGACGGTCAGCGCGAGGAGGTCACCGCCGGGGTCGTCTTCGACTCCGCCGACACCGGCACCACGGTTCGGGTCGGGGACCTGGGCCGGGATCGCACCACCCGGCTACTGGCCCGAGCCGACGTCGAGGCCCGCCCGTGGCTGCGGTGGATCGGTTACGCGGTCGGGTTCCTCGCGTTGCTGCCCACCTTCGTGGGTGTGCTGCTGCTGCGCGAGGTGCTGCGGTTCCGCCGGAGCAGGTAGTCGTCGCGACCGCGCCCACCACCGTCACGGGAGAATCTCGACGTACCCGTCGGTTCCGTGCACGCGGATGCGACGGCCGTCGGGGATCAGCCGGGTGGCGTCCAGTACGCCGACGACGGCCGGCAGGCCGTACTCCCGGGCGATCACCGCGCCGTGCGTCATCAGTCCGCCGACCTCCGTCACCAGGCCGGTGATGGCGACGAACAGGGGTGTCCAGCTCGGGTCGGTGTAGGTCGTGACGAGGATGTCGCCGGGTTCGAAATCGGCCTGCGCCATGTCCAGGACGACGCGGGCCCGCCCTTCGACGGTCCCGGCGGAGACCGGCAGGCCGACCAGCGCGCCGGCCGGCGCGTCGCCCCGGCGGTACGCCCCGGTGACGATCTCGCCATCCGAGGTGAGTACCCGGGGCGGCGTCAACGCCTGATATGACCTGAAGGCCTCCTTGCGGCGGCGGATGAGCTGCTCATCGACCGCCCGGGTACGCAGCACCTCGTGGAGCTCCTGGATCGTCAGGTAGAAGATGTCCTCCCTGTCGCGGATCACCCGGGCGTGCACCAGGCGCTCGGCCTCCTCCAGCAGCGCCCGCTTGTACGCGGAGATCCGGCAGACCATGCCGTACTTCGGATACTCCCGGTACCCGGTGAAAACCCGGGCCCGCTCGATCATGCGCCTGGTCTCCTCGGCCTTCCGTTCGCCGTCCGGCAGGGCACGCAGGCGCTCCAGCACCTCCCGCTCCTTCTTCGCCGCCTCCTGCCTGCCCTGCTCGAAGCGCCGTTCGCCGGCTCCCGGCTCGAAGTTCCTGACGTTGCCGAGGATCATCGGCACGAGTGTGGCGGGGCGTTCGCTCCACCGCGGCCGGGTGATGTCGATCTCGCCGACGCAGCGCATGCCGTACCTGTCGAGCCAGTTCTCGATGGCCTTCCGCGCTTCCCGGCCGCCCGCGAACTCCGCCATCCCGGCCAGGAAGCCGTCGTCGTTCTCCTCGGCCACCCGTTGCAGGAACGCCACCAGGTCCGGATGTGGGCGGATCGCGTCCGCGACGTCCAGCAGCGCCAGCCCCATCTCCGAGGTGATGTTGTGCGGGACGGACTGGGTGAGCGTGTCGGCGACGTTCTTCTCACCCAGCCACGCCGCAAGTTGATCGTTGAGCCACCAGACGGCCGTCATCCCCGCCATGATGGCCTGGTTGCTCCGCGGATCGAAGAGGACCCGCTTCAGCTCCTGGATGTCCGCCAGGATGAAATCGAGTAGCGCCGGCCCGGACCTCGTCCGGATGTCGCGGCTCAGGGCGGCGAGGGAGTTCTCGGTACGCGTGATCAGCGCAACGACGACGGCCGGATCGGACTCGACCGGGGATGGCCGGTCACCAACCGGCGGCGCACCGGACCCCTGGTCCGGCAGCGGAGGGATACCGGGCCCCTGGTCCGGCGGCGGAGGGATGAGGTCGCCGCGCTCGACGACGCTCCGCAGCGCGTCACCGATCAACGGCTCGGCCCGTCCCATGCCCTCCAGGAACCCGGGGCGGGTCCCCGGCGACGCCAGCTCGCGGGTGACGTCGACGAACAGCCGCCCGCCGGCCTCGTACATCGGCCTGCCCGCCACCAGCTGAAAGACGGAGAGCCCCAGCGGCTTCATGGCGTCGGTCATCATCTGCTGATGGCCGACGGAGACGTAGACGTGCCTGTCGTCGTCCCCGACCGCCGGGATCGGAAACAGCGTGGTGATCGGCCGACTCTGGACGATCTGGAACTCGTCGTCGACCAGGCACCACTCGATGTCCTGTGGGTGGCCGAAGTGCGCCTCGATCCGCCGGCCCAGCCGTACGAGCCGCAGGACCTGCGTGTCTGTCAGTGCCGGCTGCTCCTGCCGTTGCGGGTCGACCGCCATCACCCGGGTGCCGCCGTCCGGCGAGGCGTGCACGGCACGCTGCTTGCCGGCGACCGCCCTGGCGACGATCTCGCCATCGCGCACCTTGAACACGTCCGGGTTCACCAGGCCGGAGACCAGGGCCTCGCCGAGACCGAACCCGGCCTCCACGGAGGCGACCCGGCGGCTGGACGTGACCGGGTCGGCGGTGAAGAGGATGCCCGCCGCCCGGGGGAAGACCATCTGCTGTACGACCACGGCCATCTCGACCCCACGGTGGTCGATGCCGTTGCGCTGGCGGTAGGTCGCGGCCCGCTCGGTGAACAGCGAGGCCCAGCACCGGGTGACGTGCCGGAGGACCTCGGTCCGGCCTACGACGTTCAGGTAGCTGTCCTGCTGGCCGGCGAAGGAGGCCGTCGGCAGGTCCTCCGCCGTCGCGCTGGATCGGACGGCGTACCCGGCCTGCTCGCCGACCCTGTCCAGGGCGCGAGTGATCGCCGTCGCGAGATCGCCGGGGATGGCGATCCCTTCGATGGTCCGGCGGAGCTCCGCGCTGAGGGTGCGGACCGCCTCCCGGTCGTCCGGGTCGAGCTGCGACAGCCGGTCCAGCTGATCGTTCATCGACGGCGCTTCCGCCGCGATCCGCCGGAAGGCCGCCGTCGTCACGCAGAAGCCCGCCGGCACGCGGACACCGTCGATCCGGGACAGCTCGCCCAGGTGCGCGCCCTTGCCGCCGACGGCGGCCACCCGTGTCTGGTCAACCTCTTTCAGGTCCAACACGTACTGCTCGATCATGCGACACCTCCGGGGCAGCCGTGGGTGGTCGCACTGCACATTTCCGCAGGTTACGACCTCGGCCGACGATTCTGCGCCATGACCGGGGTCTTGCCGCAAGGCCCCCACTCCGCTATATGTTGAGAGTGGCGGGGAGCGGCATCCGCACCCGCTCGATCCGAGATCGGATCGGCTCGGAGTCCCTCGGCTCGGGGTTCCTCGGCTCGGAGTCCCTCGGCTCGGAGTCCCTCCAATCACCGTCTGCGACGGTTCCGACGTGCTACCACCACCGACGTGTCACCACCACCGGCGCTTCCGGCGTCGAGCGGATCTCGTCGTCGAGCCCGTACGATGGCCGGTGGTGCTGGTTCGCCCCGCTCGCGAGGTCGGGGCGTCGTAAGAGGGAACCCGGTGTGAGACCGGGACTGCCCCGCAGCGGTGAGTGGGAACGACCGCCGTCATCGGAGCACTGGACCGACCTCGGTCTGGGAAGCGACGGCCAGTAGGCGACCATCCGTGGTCACGCCCGCGAGTCCGAAGACCTGCCCGCACCGCGCACACCGCCGGTGTGCGCCGTCGGCGGCCCCCCGGGAGGGCCGGGGCGGAAGCCGGTGCCCCACCGTGCCCTCCCCGCCACCGGGTGTCCGTCGGACGCTTCGAGGGAAGGAGCCTGTCAGGTGAGTACCGCATTCGGGCAGAGCACAGTGCTCGGCTATCCGCGTATCGGCGCGGACCGGGAGTTGAAGAGGGCCGTCGAGGCCTACTGGGCCGGAGGGATCGACGCCGCCGCGCTGGAGGAGACGGCGGCGGGCCTGCGGGCCGAGGTGTGGCAGACGCTGCGTAACGCCCGGCTGGACGCCATCCCGTCAAACACCTTCTCCTACTACGACCACGTGCTCGACACCGCCGTCGCCGTCGGCGCGGTCCCGGACCGGTTCCGCCGGCTCGGACTCTCCGAACTGGACACCTACTTCGCGATGGCGCGCGGTGTCGACGCCGAGCCCGCGCTGGAGCTGACGAAGTGGTTCGGCACCAATTACCACTACCTGGTGCCGGAGATCGACCCCGACACGGTCTTCACCGCCGATCCCGGCAAGGCGCTGCGCGAGTACGCCGAAGCCGCCGCCCTGGGCCTGCGCACCCGTCCGGTACTGGTCGGACCGGCCACGTTCCTGCTGCTGGCCAAGGGTGTCGACCCGTTCGCCCGGCTCGACGACCTGGTCGAGGCGTACGCCGAGATCCTCGGCGCGCTGGCCGGAGCCGGCGTCGGCTGGGTGCAACTGGACGAGCCCGCATACGTCGCCGACCGCAGCCCGGTGGAGATCGACGCGCTGCGGCGCGCGTACACCCGGCTCGGTGAGCTCGCACACCGGCCAGCGATCTTCGTCGCCAGCTACTTCGGTGAACTCGGCGACGCACTGCCCGCGCTGCTGGAAACCCCGGTCGAGGCGATCGGGCTGGACCTGGTCGCCGGGCCGGGCAACCTGGAACGGCTCGCCGCCGCCGGTCCGCTGCGCGGCAAGACCATCGTGGCCGGGCTGGTCGACGGGCACAACATCTGGCGTACTGACCTGCGCTCGGCGGTGGTCACCGGGGCGACCGTCGCCGGGCTGGCCGACCATGTCGCCGTATCCTCGTCCTGCTCGCTGCTGCACGTGCCGGTCGACCTCTCCGTCGAGACCGGCCTCGATCCGGAGCTGCACGCCCGGCTCGCGTTCGCCCGGCAGAAGGTCGACGAGGTGGTGCTGCTCGGCCGGGCCCTGCGCGACGGCTCCGCGCACCTGCCCGCACCGCTGCCGCCCGTCCCGGCGACGTGGCGCCACGACGGCGTTCGGGCCCGGCTTGCCGGGCTGCGCCCACAGGACCGGCAGCGGGGCGACTACGCCTCCCGGGCCGACCGCCAGCAGCGGCGGCTGAACCTGCCGGAGTTGCCGACCACCACCATCGGCTCGTTTCCGCAGACCGCCGAGCTGCGCAAGGCCCGCGCGGAGCTACGCGCCGGCACTCTCGACCAGGCCGGTTACACCGGGCGGATGCGTGCCGAGGTCGAGCGGGTCATCCGGCTCCAGGAGGATCTCGGGCTGGACGTGCTGGTGCACGGTGAACCGGAGCGCAACGACATGGTGCAGTACTTCGGCGAGCAGCTCGACGGGTTCGCCGCCACCGAACACGGCTGGGTCCAGTCGTACGGCTCCCGCTGCGTCCGGCCCCCGATCATCTACGGCGACGTCGCCCGTCGGGCACCGATGACCGTCGGTTGGTCGACCTACGCCCAGTCGCTGACGAGCAAGCCGGTCAAGGGAATGCTCACCGGTCCGGTCACGATCCTGGCCTGGTCGTTCGTCCGCACCGACCAACCTCTCGCCGACACGGCCGACCAGGTCGCGCTCGCGCTGCGCGACGAGTGCCACGACCTGGAGGTCGCCGGGATCAGGGTGATCCAGGTCGACGAGCCGGCCCTGCGGGAGACCCTGCCGCTGCGCCGGGCCGACCAGCAGGCGTACCTGGACTGGGCTGTCGGCGCGTTCCGGCTGGCGACCAGCGGCGTCGCCGACGACACCCAGATACACACCCACCTCTGCTACTCGGAGTTCGGTGAGGTGATCACCGCGATCGACGCTCTCGACGCCGACGTGACGAGCATCGAGGCGTCCCGTTCCAAGATGGAGGTCCTCGACGACCTCGCCGCGATCGGCTACCGCCGGGGTGTCGGCCCGGGGGTGTGGGACATCCACTCACCGCGGGTGCCGCCCCGGGACGAGGTGGTCGAGGCGCTGCGCAGGGCCGTCGCGGCCGTGCCCGCGCACCGGCTCTGGGTCAACCCGGACTGCGGGCTGAAGACCCGTGGCTACCCCGAGGTCGAGGCGTCACTGCGCCACCTCGTCGCGGCCGCCGCCGAGGTCCGCGGAGACTGACGGCACCACGCCGGGCGGACTCCCGGTCGGGGTCCGCCCGGCGTGCCGCGCAGTGACGCTGCGCCAGGTCCGGCGGCGCGGGAGGGCGCAGGATGCGTACCCGGGCCGGTTCTCCCTCGGTGACCGGCGGCTGCGTCGGGGTGCCGACGCTCACCGTGGGTCGCCGATCGGCTTGACGGCGCGGCCCCGGATGTGGGGTGCGGCGGGGCTGCTCGGGCCGGTCGACGGGAACCGGAACCGGTGTAGGTCCTGGATGGCGAACCCGGCGGCGGTGATCGCGGCGGCGGTGTCCCGGCCGGTGCGACAGCCGGCGAACAGCAGCGGCCACAGCGTCGCGTCGGCCAGCCGCTGCATCCGACGCATGCCACCCGGATGCTCGGCGGCGACGTGCTCGAAGAAGCGCACCTCACCTCCTGGACGCAGCACCCGACGAAGCTCCAGGAGGGCCGCCGCCTGGTCGGGCACCGTGCAGAGCACGAGCACGACGACGGCGGCGTCGAACTCGCCGTCGCCGCCCGGCAGCGCCGCCGCCAGGCCGTCGACCACGGTGACCCGAACCGGTGCTGTCCGCGCCGTCCTGGTCGCGCTCCTGCGCAGGTGGGGTTCGGGTTCGACGGCGACGACCTCGGTCACCTCGGGCGGGTAGTGGGCGAACATCCGTCCGTTGCCGGCGCCGACCTCGATGACCCGCCCGGACAGTCCGGTGACCAGGTCCCGGCGGTGGTCGGCGCCACCTGCACGGTCCATGACCACGCTGAGCCGTTCGTAGACCCGTGCGAACACCGGATGGGATACCGCTGGCATTGCCGACCTCCTGGCCCCGGGCCGGCAAGCGACAACCTGCCAGCGATCCGCTATCTTCATGGGGGAGGATATACATAGTGAATGGCATACACAATGTTTCGGTGCCGGACTGCGGCACGTTCACCGGCGCTCTCGAACGGGTCTTCGCCTTCGCCGTGACCGTCGAGCACTACATGCAGGCCGGTCTGGCCGCCCGTGGTCTGACCCGGGCCCGGGCGACCGTCATCTGGCACCTGCACCGGCAGGGCCCCGCCACCCAGCAGCAACTGGCCCGCACGATCGGGGTGACGGCCCGCAACATCACCGCACTCGTCGACGGGCTCGCCGAAGCGGGCTTTGTCCGCCGCGACCCGCACCCCGACGACCGTCGCGCCGTCCTCGTCCGACTCACCGACGCCGGCGAGGCCGTCACGGCGCAGCTCACCGCCGATTACCAGGCCGGCTCGGCGCGGTTGTTCACCGGTCTGCCGCCCGAGCAGGTCCGGCAGTTCCTCGCGATGATGGAGACGGTTGCCACCCGACTGTCGGCGAACCAACCCACGGGGGCGGCGACCACGTCGAAAATATGTTGACCGGTCTGTCGTATCGGGCGCCACGCAGGTCGTCTGCCTAATGAACGACCCGAGCCGCCAACACCGCGCAGGCTATACGCAACCGAGGAGCGACATGTCGACACCACCCGGACCCAACCCGATTCCCGACACGTACCGCCGGATCACCCCTTGCCTGGTCGTCCAGGGCGCCGCCAAGGCGCTGGACTTCTACGCGGCCGTCTTCGGTGCCACCGAACGGATGCGTTTCCCCGGCCCGGACGGCAGCGTCGCGCACGCCGAGATCGAGATCGGCGACGCCGTCGTCATCGTCGAGGACGAGGACCCGCAGCGCGGCACCACCGCACCGCCCGCCGGCGGGCTGGCCGGCACCCCGGTGTTCCAGTTCATCTACGTCGAGGATGTCGACGCCGTCGTTGCCAACGCCGTCGAGCGCGGTGCGACGCTGCACCGGGCACCGACGAACCAGTTCTACGGCGACCGGGACGCCTTCATCGTCGACCCGTTCGGGCACGCCTGGACCGTCGCCAGCCACGTCGAGGACGTCAGCCCGGAGGAGATGGCCCGGCGGATGACCGAGCTGTTCCAGTAGGAGACGAGGGCAACCATGAAGTACGTGCTGATGTTCGTCGAGACCGAACAGTTCGCCGCCGACCTCGCCGCCATGGACGAACCGGAGCGGGATCGCGCCTACGGCCGCGTCCAGCAGTGGTTCGCCGACCACAGCGACAAGATCACCCACCATCGGCACCTGCTGCCGGCCGAGACCGCGACCACCGTACGCCTCGGCAGTGGCGATCCGATGATCACCGACGGACCGTTCGTCGAAGGCAAGGAGGTCGTCTCCGGCTACGCCGAGATCGAGGTCGCCGACCTCGACGAGGCCCTGCGAATGGCGAAGTCGTGGCCCGCCTGCCCGCTCGTGGAGATCCGCCCGATCGCCTAATGACCGAACCGTCGCATGCCGAGCTGGCCCGCGTGGTGCGCGACCACGCGGGCCGGCTCGCCGCCGCCCTCGTGTCACTGGTCGGCGACTTCTCCGCCGCCGAAGACCTGGTCCAGGACGCCGTCGAAGCGGCACTGGCCCACTGGCCCCACGACGGCATCCCGGACCGGCCCGACGCCTGGCTCTACACCGTCGCCCGTCGGCGTGGCCTTGACCGCCTGCGCCGGGACCGCCGCGAGCAGACCAAACTCGCGCTGGTCGCCTGGCCGGCCGAACCGGAGCCGGACGACCGGTTACGGCTGATGTTCACCTGCTGCCACCCGGCGCTACCCCGCGCCGCGCAGGTCGCACTGACCCTGCGGGTGGTGTGCGGACTCACCACCGCCCAGATCGCCAAGGCGTTCCTCGTGCCCGAGACCACCGTCGCCCAGCGGATCACCCGGGCGAAAAGGAAAATAGGTGACGCCGGTATCCCCTACCGGATCCCCGACCCCGACGAACTCGCCGGCCGCCTCAACGAGGTCCTGGCGGTGATCTACCTGCTCTTCAACGAGGGGTACCTACCCAGCGACGCGAACCACAGCCGCTTCCACGACCTCACCGACGACGCCGAGTTCCTCGCCACCCTGCTGCACCAACTGATGCCGACCGAACCCGAGGTTCTCGGACTACTTGCCCTCATCCGCCTGCACCGGGCCCGAGCCGCGGCCCGGTTCACCCCGACCGGCGAGATCGTCCAGCTACCCGACCAGGACCGCACCCTGTGGGACCACGACGCGATCGACGAGGCAGCGCGCCTGATCGCCCGCGCCGCCGCCCTCAGAAGGCCCGGCCCGTACCAGTTGCAGGCGGCGATCGTCGCCTGCCACGCCGAAGCCACACACTGGGCCGAAACCGACTGGTCCCAGATCGTCGTCCTCTACGACATGCTGCTGCACCTCGCCCCGTCACCGGTCACCGCGCTCCACCGCGCCATCGCCGTACACCACATCACCGGTCCGGCCGCCGCCCTCGCCGAACTCGACAACCTCGCCGCGGAACTCGACGACTACCACCTCTTCCACGCCACCCGCGCCGAGCTGCTCCGCGACCTCGGCCAGCACGACCTGGCGCGAGCCGCCGACGAACGGGCCCTGCAACTCACCGCCAACCCAGCCGAACAACACCTGCTGCGCCAGCGCCTCGAATAGCCCGGACCTCGGCAGTTGGCAGCTGGCTACCGGGTTTCGAGTGCCTGATGGGGCAGGAAAAGGGCGTGGTCGGTTCACCGGAGAACGGGATGAACCGACATCGCCCGAGGTGCTCAACGCCATCCAGGCTCACGGCTCCACGCCAGGGTGGGGATCATCACCGCCGCCGGGACGAGATGTAGCCCGACCAGCGCGGTGGTGGTGCCGAAGTTGGCCCCGGAGAGGAGGGGCGGAGCCATCGAGATCGCGGTCAGCGACACAGCGATCCACCCGAATCGACCAACGGGACGAGCGCTCCAACGTAGGAGAACGGCGGCGATGACGATGCCCACGACCGCGAAGAAGCAGGTCAGCACGGCGATCCCGGCCAACGGGATCGTCTCGCCGCCATCGGGGACCTCGAAATCGACGCCGACAGCCCGGGCAAGCGCTGCGGCGAGGGTGGTGGCCACCGTCGCGGCGAGCGTGGCGACGAAGCCGGTGACGGCGAGCCTACGGAGCCGGTGGGCGTAGCGCGGCTGGCCCGATGCCGGGCCAGCGACGACCACGATGTCATCTCTGCTGTTCATGTCGTTCCTCCCCCATTCGGTACCTGGCGTACGGGTCTGTCGACTGGCAGGTGACGATCGTGGCCGGAGAGTGCCGATGCACACCCTCCACACGCCACCGCCGCGACGCGCGGGTCCACACCGGGGCTACTCCGTGCCGTCCGCCGGCAGCCGCTCCGGCAGCCCGAGCCGCGGGAACTGGTCGTCGTGGAACGTGACGATCTCGGTGATCGCCCCGCCGGTGACGCGGAGGACGTCGATCGTCAACGGCAGGTACCCGCCCTCTCGATTCCGCCAGAGGTAGAAGGCGACGGCAGGCTGCCGGTTCACGGAGGTGAGGACGGCACGCAGCTGCTTCATCTCCCCGAAGCCGCTTTCGATCCAGTCGTTCACCACCGCGTCACGGCCGACGTACAGCCCCGGGGTCGGCGGCATCGAGCAGCGGACGTCGTGCCGCAGCAGTGCGGCGAGCCCGTCGATGTCCGTGGCCACACTGGCGTCGGTGTACCGGCGCACCAGCTCGCGCGTCCCGGTGTCCTGTTCGCTGCCGGTCCAGTCCTGCCGCTCGGCGGGCAGGTGCTCCCGCATGCCGGCACGGGCCCGTTGCAGCGCGCTGTTCACGGAGTTGACGGAGTCTCCGAGGAGTTCCGCGACGTCCTTGGCCGGCCAGCCGAGCACGTCCCGCAGGATCAGCACGGCCCGCGGGCGCGGCGCGAGGTGCTGGACCGCGACCAGGTACGCCAGCTCGATCGTCTCCCGAGCGACGGTGACGGTTTCCGGCTCGTCCGCGTCGCCGGCGGGCAGCTCGTCGAGAAGCCGGTCCGGGTAGGGCTGCAGCCACAGCACCTCGCCACCGGTCGCCGGCGCCGGGCGGCACTTGGCGAGCAGGTCCAGGCAGGCGTTGGTGGCGATCCGGTACAGCCAGGCCCGAAACGTCGACCGCCCCTCGAAGGTTTCCCGGCGGCGCCAGGCACGGAGGAACGTTTCCTGCACGGTGTCCTCGGCGTCCTCGAATGATCCGAGCATCCGGTAGCAGTGCACGTGCAACTCCCGGCGGTGCCGCTCCACCAGCCCCGAGAACGCCGGCTCGTCGACCTCGCCCAGCCCGCCCACGCCCAGTTCCTCCAGTCGGGTGTCAACAGTCATCACGTCATCCTTCCGCCTCGTCGTGTCCGTCGTAGGTGTGACGGGTACGGGCGGGAGAACTCATCACTCCCGGACGACTGGACCTCCGGCGACCGCAAGGAGCCGCAGAATCCCGGCGCTGCCGACAGCGACCACCGGCGGCACCGGCCGGCCGCGGGTTCGGCCAGCGGCCAGCCGGGCCTCGACGCGTGCGCCGACGCTGGCCCGGCTCGGGCGGCCGGGACGGCTGGCACCGACGACCACCAGGTCGGCCCGGGCCGCCGCGTGACACAGCGCGGTGACCGGGTCGGAGAGAACCAACTCGCGCAGTATCGGTGGATGATGTCCGACAGCGGCTGCCGCCGCGGCGATCTGACCCTGTTGAGTGCGGATCAGCGCGAGTCGGTCCGGCCGGAGGGCGTTCCGTCGCCGGCTGACGTCGCGTGCCGCGTCCGGCCACGCCGTCACGACCAGTACCGCCGCCGACCGTCGCGCTGCCAGCCGGATGGCCCAGGCCAGCGCGTCCCGCGCGCCTGCCGAGCCGTTGAGACCGACGGCGATCCGGTGTGTCGCCATCGGGGTCTCCAATCCGTCATCGGCAATCTGTGGTGTGACGCACCACGCTCTCTGCTGGTCTGCGTCCAGCACAGCCGACCGTGGCCCGTCCGGGCAGGGCCGGTACGCCTCTCCGGGTGGGTCCATCGGCCCTGCCCCGGCACGCTGTGGCGGTCCTAGCGTGAGGTGATACCGGAAGGTCTACCGCAGACGTCCGGGTCTCCGCCAAGGAGGTAGATGGTGATGAGACAGTGGCAGGTGGGCGACGTCATGACCACGGACGTCGTCACGGTCCGTTCGGAGACACCCTATCGGGTGATCGTCGACCTGCTCACGGCACGCGGTATCAGCGCCGTGCCGGTCATCGATGACTTTGACCGGGTGCAGGGCGTGGTCTCCGAATCCGATCTACTGGCCAAGGTCGAGCTGACCGGTCGACCAGAGCCGAGGGTCTTCGTCAGCCGCCGACACCGGACGGCCCGATCGCACGCTGCCGCGTCCGAGGCGGAGCAGCTGATGTCCACGCCGGCCATCACCGTGACCCCCACGACGCCGCTGGCCACCGCCGCCAAACTCCTGGACGAGGAGCACGTCAAGCGGCTGCCGGTGGTCGACGAACTCGGCCGGCTGAAGGGCATCGTCTCCCGCCGGGACCTGTTGAAGGTGTACCTACGCCCGGACGTCGACATCCGGGCGGACGTCATCGACGAGGTGCTCCGTCGGGTATTGACCACCGAAGAGGGGCTGATCCAGGTCGCGGTGCGGGACGGTGTGGTGACGCTCGATGGCGGGGTGGATCGCCGCAGCACCGCCCAGATCGCGGTGCGTCTCGCCTACGGGGTGCCGGGCGTCGTGCAGGTCACGGACCGGCTGGTGTACACCTTCGACGACACCCAACTCGCGACGAGCATGATCGCGTGATCCCGGCACGACGCGGCCGGACCCGACCTTCCCCGGGTCCGGCCGCAACACTCTGACGCGCACCCACATGCTGCGCGCGAAGCGGTACATCGGGTCCGAACGACTCACCGGGGCCAGCTACGCCCAGAACGACCAGATCAAGCGGATCTCCTCCTGGGCTGCGGTTCTCTTCGCGTCGACGCTCGTCGGCACCTCCTGCGGATGAACCTCCGTTCGACCCGGGCGGGACCTTGGTCCCGCCGCCGGGTGCGGGCCGACCCTGCCGGGTAACCCCGGCCAGGGAGCAGGTTGAGGACAGGAGAGAAGGAGGCACCGATGAAAGCGCTGGTGTACGACGGGCCGGGCCGCAAGTCCTGGGCGGATGTCCGCGACCCCACGATCACGGACCCAAGGGACGCGATCATCGAGGTGGACACCGTGACGATCTGCGGCACGGATCTGCACATCCTGGCCGGCGACG
>NZ_JBEEAC010000054.1:0-23882 GCF_040120695.1 Plantactinospora sp. B6F1
ACCCTGGCAGCAGCAGCCGCCTTCGATCCTGTAGTCCTCACAAACACATGATCAACAGGCGGCTGCGTCCACGTTACACACCCCCACCACATCCCACGAGGTCAGACCGCCAATGGCGGCTGCCGTATTAGGGCTTCTCGGCGACAAGGACCTCGGTGGTGAGGAACAGCGCGGCGATCGACGCGGCGTTCTGCAGCGCGGATCGGGTGACCTTGGCCGGTTCGACGATTCCAGCCTTGATCATGTCGACGTATCCGCCGGTGTTGGCGTTGAGGCCATGACCCATCGGGAGCGAGTTGACCTTGTCGGCGACGACGCCGCCTTCGAGGCCGGCATTGGCGGCGATCTGCCTGAGCGGTGCGGTTAGCGCGACCCGTACGATGCTCGCGCCGGTGGCTTCGTCGCCGGTCAGGTCGAGCTTGTCGAAGGCGGTGCTCGCGGCGTTGACCAGCGCCACCCCGCCTCCGGGTAGCAGCCCTTCCTCGATGGCGGCCTTGGCGTTGCGTACGGCGTCCTCGATGCGGTGTTTGCGCTCCTTCAGCTCCACCTCGGTGGCCGCGCCGACCTTGATCACCGCGATGCCGCCGACGAGTTTGGCGAGCCGCTCCTGCAGCTTTTCCCGGTCGTAGTCGGAGTCGCTGTCGCTGATCTCGGTGCGGAGTTGGGCGGCCCGGTCGGCAATCCGCTCGGCGTCGCCGCCGCCGTCCACGATGGTGGTGTCGTCCTTGGTGACCACGATCCTGCGTGCCCGGCCCAACATTTCCAGATCGACGTTGTCCAGGGTCATGCCGACTGTCTCGCTGATGACCTGGCCACCGCTGAGGATGGCGAGGTCGGCCAGCATGGCCTTGCGCCGGTCACCGAACCCGGGCGCCTTGACCGCCACCGATTTGAAGGTGCCGCGGAGGTTGTTGACGACCAGGGTCGCCAGGGCCTGGCCCTCAACGTCGTCGGCGACTATCGCCAGCGGCTTGCCTGTCTGAATGACCTTTTCCAGAATCGGCTGTAGGTCGTTCAGGTTCGAGATCCTGGTGTCGACAATGAGCAGGTACGGATCGTCGAGGAATGCCTCCATCCGTCCGGTATCGGTGATGAAGTAGGGCGAGATGTAGCCCTTGTCGAAGCGCATGCCCTCGGTGAGTTCGAGTTCGAGGCCGAAGGTGTTGCTCTCCTCGACGGTGATGACGCCGTCCGTGCCGACCTTGTCCATCGCCTCGGCGATCAGTTCGCCGACCACCGGATCGGCGGCGGAGATCGACGCGGTGGCCGCGATCTGTTCCCTCGTCTCGACGTCCCGTGCTTGATGGCCGAGGGCCTCGGTCACGGCGGCGACGGCCTGCTCGATTCCGCGCTTGAGCGCGATCGGGTTCGCTCCGGCGGCGACGTTTCGCAGTCCTTCGTGGACCAGCGCCTGCGCCAGCACGGTCGCCGTCGTGGTGCCGTCACCCGCTACGTCATCGGTCTTCTTGGCAACCTCCTTGACCAGTTCGGCGCCCAACTTCTCGTACGGGTCGTCAAGCTCGATCTCCTTGGCGATGCTGACCCCGTCGTTGGTGATCGTGGGCACACCCCACCTCGTGTCCAGCACGACGTTGCGGCCCTTCGGGCCCAGCGTCACCTTCACCGTGTCGGCGAGGACGTTCATGCCCCGCTCCAGGCCACGCCGGGCCTCTTCCCCGAAAACGATCAACTTGGCCATCTGCCTGATCCTCACCATCGTCGTGCCCACATACAGCACCTGGTCGGCCGACCTGTGATGACCGCTGCTACGGTCCCCCTCCGGGGTCCATCCCATTCGGTTGGCACTCGCACAGGGCGAGTGCTAACCCCAGTGGAACACCTGCTTCCCCCACAGCGCAAGCTCACCTCCCGCGACATCCACGGCGGCTGGCTGATCGACGCGGCGCTGGGCGGCCTGAACTACCAGACGGTTCTTCGCCCCGGAGCAGCCGGGCCTTCATCTCATCGAGATGGGCGCATTCGTCAGGATGAGAGGTCTGCCCCTGCCGGTAGCGACTGGCTGCGGCCCCCGGCCGCCGTCGGCGCCGCAACGGCAACACCGGCCAGCACTTCTCGTGGCCGTCTTCGCCACGGCCGTTCCTGTCTCGGTGCGTACGGCGTCGCCGGCCGTGCTCGGCGGTCGGGGGTGGGCGTAGTGGCGGCTGGCTTGGCTGGCCGAAACCATCAACGCGCGCCGGGCCGAACAAGCGTACGATGAAGGTATCCCGGAATCGACGACATCCCCGCCTTGAGGTGCCAGCCACACCGGCTTCATCCCACGAAGGGATGTCATGTTCAACGATCTCCATCAGACGCCAAGCGCCCCGGTCGACTCGCCCACCGTGGACGGCAGCAGGGGCCCGAGCACGGCGAAGCGAGGCGCGGCGTCCAGGAGTTATCGAAGGAGCCGACCGTGGTCGAGAAAGTCGAACTGATCATGCGATTCCATCCGGTGGGCGGTGAAGATGTCTCGGTGCTGACTACCGATTTCAGTGGGCCGGATCAGGCGCTGGAAACCATTGCCAGGGCTCTGGACGAGCGGCGCAGCCTGGTCCTGACCCGCGCGAGGTACAACCGCGAGGCGACCGAGAACGCCCTGATCGTCAACCTTGCCAACGTGGTGTCCGTGCGGGTGGCGACAAACGACAGCGAGACCTCGGGCCAGTATCTGTGAGGCTGGTTCGGCGTGTCCGGCATCCGCAGTGTCAGCCGACGGCGACGACACCACGGTACAGCGGATCCCGCCGGGTCCAGCATCCGTGACCGGGCACGTCAATCGTGCCGGCGTCCCGATTCAGGTCGAAGGCGTGGGACGAGGTCACCCGGAGTCAGTCCGCCAAAGCCGTCCGTATCGACACGTGTGGCCAGGGCGCGCGCCCAGACCACGAGCCCAGCCATGTCGAGACCATACGGCGCGTCATTTGCGTACCCTTCGACGCGGTCTGCGGCGCGGCGTAGCAGTCGCACCGCTCCCACGGCATTGCCCCGCTGGGCGTGCGTGAGGCCAACGGCCAGCTGGGCCAGACCACGCCACAGCTCGCGCTCGGGCTCAGGGGCGGCTTTCCATGCGCTCTCCAACACCTCGTGTGCGTGGAAGGCGCGACCGCCGTCGAGCAGTCGCTGTGCCTGCGCGAGCGAGTCCGCCGGGGACAGCGCGATGTCGTCGGGCACGCCCGCCACGCCGTCCGCACCGCGCGGCAACGGTCGCCCCAGTTCGTCGCGCGGGCGGGCGCTACGTGCGCGTCCCATGGCATCGCGGTCGCGACCACGTTCACCGGTCGGGTTCATCGCTGCGGCTCGCAATCCGCGCGGATTCCACTCCTGAACGCCTGTCGGGGCAGTGGGAGACCGTCGGGCCGGATACCTGGGCCGCGGCCGCCGGGCGACGGTGTGCCACCGAGAAGCGGAGGGCGACCCGGCGGTGCCAGAGCCGGGCGAGCGACCGGGGGCGCAGGTATGCCGTACCGGTGAGGCCGGCGACACCGATCCCGAGGATCGTGACCAGGAACCGTCCGTAGCAAGCGCACGAAGGGGTACGTGAACTGGAACTGGCGGCAGGACGAGGTCTCGCCCTCCGGTGTGGATGGCCGTCCACGAGACGGCCGCCCTCGTTGTCCCACGCCGAACCCGCGTCGGCGTCCTGTCCGGCGTGGGCGCCCGGCGCGGGCCGGTACCAGGTGTACCCGGGGTGTCGAGGGCGGTGAAGGTGGCACGATCGTGACGCGTTGAGCGGCGGTGATGGTCATGGCAGGTTCCTTACGGTTGGTCGGCAAGCGTGGCAGCGGGCGAATTCGTCGTGGCCTCAGCAGCGGCATGGCGAGCCCGACATCCCCAGGTAACGGATGACGCGCGGCGGTGCCTAACGGCTGGCTTGCCGGGGTCGCGTGCTCGGTTTGCTCGATCATCATGCCCCTGACCGGCGTGAATGCGTCCACTGGCGGCAGAGCGTCGGATCACCTGGTCCGAAGCAACGCCTTCATCGTACGCCTGGTTGAGCCCGCTCCCCCGTTACGATCTTGTGGGCCCACCTGCCGGTTGACCGGCATCTGCGTGAACCCACGCCGAGGGCTCCTCGGCGTGCTGTGACCGCCGCCAGGCAGTCGCGGCCAATCCCGCGCCATCTCTGCGGCCAGGGCGGCTTTCTGACACCGGTGACCGACGTCACGGCGTTCGGCTTGGTGCTGGTCGCCACCCGTTCCACCCCGCTTCGGGAGCGGCGCGGCCGCGCCGCTCACGACCACCGGACGTGACCTGGTGACGACCGGTCCCGTAGTGGGTACTTCTCAGCCGCGCGGGAACGATCGGAAGGGAGCGGCCATGAGCTGGATCGGGTCTGTACGCGAGCGGGCGCGTATCCGGTTGACGACCGCCCGGCGAGGCAGCTCGCTGCCGCCGTTCCGGGGCGACAACGTATTGGGGTATACCACCGGGCCGGTGGTCGCGGGGGCGACACCGACCGTGGACGACGGTATCCCCCGCGGCGTGCGCATTGCCGGGGCGTGGGCGTGGCGGCTGATTCTGTTCGTCGCCGCGGCCTACCTGCTGATCAGAGTGATTGCGATCCTGCATATTGTGGTCATCCCGGTCGCGGTGGCGCTGCTGCTCGCCGCCCTGTTCGAGCCAGCCGTCCGAGTGCTGCGCAACCGGGGAATCAACCGGTCCCTGGCCGCCGGCGCGGTGCTCGTCGGTGGGCTGGCGGCCGTGTCCGGCGGCCTCGGGCTGATCGTCGGTACGGTCATCTCCCAGTTCGACGACCTGTCGACCCAGGTCCGCGACGGCGTGAACGAAGTTCAGACATGGCTCGCGGGCGGCCCGCTGCACATCTCCCAGGCCCAGCTCACCGGATGGTTCGAAGGGCTACAGCAGCAGATATCCGAGAACCAGGGCGCGATCACCTCCGGCGCGGTGAGTACCGCCACGACGGTCGGCGAGGTCGTTGCCGGGTTCTTCCTCGTGCTGTTCACCCTGTTCTTCTTCCTGCGCGACGGCGCCCAGATCTGGCAGTTCGTCTGCCGCCTGCTGCCGCACCCGGCCCGCATCCCGGTAGCTCGGGCCGGTCACTACTCCTGGCACACCCTCGGCTCGTACGTACGCGCCACGGTGCTGGTGGCGTTCGTCGACGCCGTCGGCATCGGCATCGGGCTGGCCGTGCTGCGTGTCCCGCTCGCGCTGCCACTGGCCGCGCTGGTGTTCCTGGGCGCCTTCATCCCGGTCATCGGCGCCACCCTGTCTGGCACGGTCGCCATCCTGGTCGCGCTGGTCACCCAGGGCCCGGTCACCGCGCTCATCGTGCTCGGTGTCGTCATCGGCGTGCAACAGCTGGAAGGCCACGTGCTGCAGCCGCTCACCATGGGCCGCGCCGTGGCTCTGCACCCACTCGCCGTCATCCTCGCGATCGCCACCGGCCTCGTCGTCGCCGGCATCATCGGCGCGCTCGTGGCCGTACCGCTGCTGGCTGTGGCCAACACCGCCGTGCGCTACCTGAACGCACACCCGCAGGGCGAGCCCACCCCCGACCGTGAACCGCCCGGCACCCGAGCCACCGACGACGAGCAGGCCGAAGCCGAGCAGACCGCGCACCAGAGCGAGACCCGTATCGAGCAGGAGACCCCTCCGCCGATGGCGACCTCCGTCAACTCCGATCCGGGAACGCCGGCCGACGGTACCGCAACCGGCACATGACTCCTCAAGACACCACCGGATACCACAGCACCTCGGGTGCGCGTCCCCATGTGGCTGTCCGGAGCGTGGCCCCGGTGACCGCAGGGTACGACGGGCGACATGACGACCCCGAGCATGGCGCAGCGGGCCGCCGCGCTGTGGCGGCGCGCCCGCCGCCGCCACGGCTGGCTGGACCACCTCGCCCGAGCCGTGGCGCGCTATCGCCAAGCCGACGGCGGCCGGCTCTCCGCCGCAGTCACCTACTACGCTTTCTTCGCCACGTTCGCGCTGGCCCTGCTGGGCTTCGCCGTCTTCGGATTCGTCCTGGACGATCCGGCGGTGCAGCGCTCGGTGCAGCGATACCTCGCCCAAAACCTGCCCAGCCTCGACGTGCAGGCACTACGGACCGCCCGCAGCACCATCGGGGTGATCGCGTTCCTCGGCCTGCCGATCACCGGCTGGTTCTGGGTGGACTCGCTCCGGTCCTCCATCCGCAAGGTCTGGCAACTGCCTGAGTACCCGGGTACCTTCATCGTCCGCCTGCTGGTCGACCTGCTCGTGCTGATCGGGCTCGGCCTGCTGCTGGCCGCCTCCCTGGCCACAGCGTTCGCCACCACCGCCCTGGCCAACCGGCTGGTCGATACTGCAAGCACGAACACCGCCCCGGGCCGGTGGTTGCTGGCCGCGATCGGCCTCGGGATTGGCATCGCCGTGAGCACGCTGCTGTCGGCCGCGGTGCTCACCGGGCTGCCACGGTTACGCATGCCGCCGCGCCGTGTCGTCCTACCCGCGCTGCTCGTCGCCATTGGCTTGGAACTGCTCAAGACCGTTGGCAGCTTCTACGTACGGCGCACCGAGGCCAACCCGACGTATCACGTCGTTGCCGGCACTGTCGGGCTGCTGGTCTTCCTGAACGTCGTCAACCAGCTCATCCTGTTCGCGGCGGCACTGACCGCCACCAGTACCGCCGGCGAGGTCATCGACCTCGCCATGCGCCCCCGCTCACCACGGACTCCGCCGACCAGCACCCCGGCCCGGCGGTGACGCCCCGCGTGTTCGATACCGGCTCGGTACGCGGGCCGACTGCCGACCACAGGCGCACCGGATGGGTCGGCCCAGGAGGCCGAGCTGGCGTACCTGGGCCAGCAATTCGGCATAGTCGCTGCCGCGCCCGCGTCGCGGACCTGGTGGCGCGGGTACGGCGATCGAATCGATGGTGCTCACAGCTCCTCCAGGCGATCGGCGGTCACGCACGTCGCCAGGGTCGGAGCACACGCTGCGGTCAGCGTACCTCTGTCGCACCGGGTAACCCGGGCGACGATCGGGCCGCCAGGCGGCGCCGTCCCGCCGGGCCGGAAGGCCCGACGAGGGTTCGGCCCTGTCATGGTTCAGTTACATTCGGCAGTTTCGTCCGAGGTATTCAGTCACGTAGTGTGAAGTCTCACAGCAGCCGCTCCACTCCCCGACGGATGTCCTGCCCAGGCACATCACCGGGAGCATCGGATGACTGTCCCACCGGTCCACACCGTGTCCGCCGCCGAGTCGTTGGGGATCTTGTAAGGCGGATCGCAGATCGGGGCCAGGCGGCCTTCAGTCGCCTCTACCATCGTCTCGTCCGCTCGGTCTTCCTCCAGGTCTGCGAGAGCCTTGGCAGCCCGGCGGGCGCCGTTCCGGTGACCCGGGCGGTGTTCGTCGAGGTGTGGCGGCTCGCGCCGGTGTCCGACGCCCGTCGAGACGACGTGCTGGTCTGGATCACCGGCATCGCCGCTCGCCGTGCCGGCGAAAAACTCCGGGAGATCGACCACCATTCGTCGGCCGTGGGCACCGACTGCGACGGACACTTCGATCGCGAGCTGGCGGCCGGTTTCGGTACCGAGCAGTCCACATTGTGGTCCCCGCCCCCTGGGACGCAGGGCACAGGTGGTTCTCGACCTTGACGGGGGAGCGCCCCACCGCGTCGCTGACGCGGCGGGGGCAGACTCGGTGTCATCCCGACGCGATGTCGGCGGGTGCCATCGTGGCGGGATGGATGTCGAGCATCCGGAGCAGCGAGCCGTTGAGGCTCGTGTCGACCATCCGGGGCAGTTCCCGGTCGACCCAGTCGGCCCTGGCCGACAGCCCTCTCGCCCGCAGTCTTGCGACGATCTCGGCGCGGTGGATGTGCATGGCATGTCCCTTCGGCTGTGTTTCGTGGATGACGGCGCCGTTTTCCGGGTGGCGGTGCTGTCTTCTGGATGGCGGCTGGCGCGGCGTCACTGGTCGCCGAGCCCGGCCAGTGTGATCGGAGTGGCCCGAAGTCGGGTGAGGGTTCGATTCAGCAGTCGGGATATCTGCATCTGGGACACCCCGACCTCGGCGGCGATCTGGGTCTGGGTCATGTTGTCGTAGAACCGCATGGTGAGGATGCGGCGCTCTCGGACGGGAACCGTCGCGAGGAGTAGTCGCAGCGTCAGGCGGTCGTTCACCCGGGCGTAGTGCGGATCGACGCCGCCGAGGAGGTCGATGGGCTCGTCGCCGGTTTCCACCGCGGGTGGGGCGTTCAGCGACGTCAGGCGGTAGACCTGCTCGGCACCGAGCGCGGCACGGAGTTGGTCGATGGTGATGTGCAGGTGGTCGGCGAGTTCGGCCTGTGTCGGGGTACGGCCCCGCTGCTGGCTGAGTTCGCCGCCGGCGGTCCTGACCTCGCTGGTCAGTTCCTGCATGGCGCGTGGTACCCGCATTCCCCACGTCGTGTCCCGGAAGTGCCGCTTGAGGGCGCCGAGGATGGTCGGGACGGCGTAGGAGACAAAGGCGGTGCGGCGGTCCGGGTCGTACCCGTCGATGGCGTTGACCAGGGCGACGGCGGCGACCTGGGCCAGGTCGTCGAAGGGTTCGCCGCGTCCGGCGTAGCGCCGTGCGAGTCGGTGTGCCGTCGGCAGGTTCGCCTCGATGGCTCGGGCTCGGATTGTGACGCGGTCGGAATGCCCGGCGGGCAGGGCGTCGCGTTGGCGTAGTAGCTGCTCGGTGCCGGTCAACGCGCGGGCTGGTCGGGCATCATGCGCGGGGGCGCCGGTGTGGACGGCGCCCCAGGGCAGCCGGGGCTCGCTGGTGACCGTCGCTTCGGTGGGGCGGTGGGGCGGACCTGTGTTCATGGTTGACTCGGCGGGAACGGTCATGGTGATCAACGCCCTCAGGGAAGTGGAAGTCGCCGCGGTGTGCCGGCGGGGAACGGCGCCCCCGCTCTGACGGCGCCTGGAGTCGCTGGGTGACCGCTGGGTCCGGGCGGCGAGGGGATGCCAGCGTGAACGCTGACTGGCGCGTCGGTGTGGTGGGGCGGGTTCTGCGGATCACTCTACGCCCTCACCAGTTGGATACGACCGGTCCGGCGCGGCCTGGTCGTGCCGTCATCACCGGCGACGCAGCGCGGGGAACGTGCGACACGAGCGCGGCGACCGGGCAGGGCCCTGGCTGTCCGGCGTAGGCTGGCCGGTGACAAGCCGCCATGCAGCGAGTCGCGTTCGACCCGGTCCCCGTCCTACGCCACCTGCCCGTCGCGGCCCTGACGAAGCTGGAGCTGTTCCAACTGCAGACCGACCAGGGTCCGTGCGTGGACTGCTTCCGTACCGGCCGACTCGTGTCGGTCGCCGACCTCAGCACCGCCGGCCGCTGGCCGCGCTTCGCCGCAGCCGCCGCCGAGGTCGGTTGCGCCTGCGTGCACGCTCTGCCGATGCGCCTGCGTACAGAGGTCATCGGTGCGCTGAACCTGTTCGACATCCAGCCGGGCGCGCTCGGTGAGGACAAGTTGCGTATCGCCCAGGCCCTGGCCGACGTGGCCACTATCGGCCTGCTGCAGCAACGCGCCATCCACCGCCGCGACACCCTCACCGAACAGCTGCAAACCGCGCTGAACAGCCGCGTCCTGATCTAACAGGCCAAGGGTGTTCTGGCCGAACGCCTTCAACTGGACATGGCCGAAGCCTTCACAATGCTTCGCAACGGCGCCCGCAGCCACAACCGGCGGCTGTCCGATCTCGCCCAGGCCATCGTCGACGGAACCGAACAGATCCCACCAACGACGGTCACCGCCCCGAGCCGGTGACACCCTCGGCCGGATCGACAGCCACAACCCGTGCCGAGAACAGCGATGTCGCGGACGCTCGCGGAGGTGGTCGTAGTGGGCAGCCGGGCGAACCGCCCGGGGCCTCGTCCCCCGACGCCCGCCAAAGCAGGTCCAGGTCCAGACGCTTCCTCGGTCGAGGCAACTCGGCATTCCGGCCCGAACAGGTGTACGATGGGGGCATCGCCGGAAGCGACGACATCCCAGCATTGAGGTGCCCGCCATACCGGCCCACCCCCCAGAGGGGGATGTCATGTCCAACCATCTCCGCACCACCCCCGGCACGCCGATCGATTCGGCCACCACGGCATCGCCGAAGCCCTCGGCCGCACCGTCGCCGACGACGACCCGAGTGCCACACACCCGCACCGGCGCCGCCTGGTTCGGGATCTGCGCCGCCGCGCTCATCTGCGTGGTGCTCATCGTCTTCATGATGCAGAACACCCGCAGCGTCGAGGTCACCTTCCTGTGGATGCACGGCACTCTGCCGTTGGCCCTGGCCCTGCTGATCGCCGGTGTCGGCGCCGCGAGCCTGACCATGGTGGTCGGCGCCGCCCGCATCACCCAACTGCGCAGACTGTCCCGCCGCCAGCGTCACTGAGCCGCGCCCGACACCCACATCAACCATGGCCAGTCGCTCATCCCGCTGGTCGCGGTTCGCGACTGCGCCGGCAAGTTCGACGCCTCGGCCTGCCATTCTCCCGACCGAAGCCTCTCGCCGGATCCCAAACGCGGCGACGAGCGGAAGGAATTTCCATGACACACGCCACTGCCGCCAGCCGCGCGACGACGATCTCGCCAACGCCGCCGTCGACTCCACGACTGCGGATGGAACCCACCGGGTCCCGCCGTACCCTCCTGGACGGCGGTTGGTGGCCTCGCTCGACCGACCCCATCGCGGAACTGCCGGGTCTCGTCCTGGCCATCGACAAACTCCGCGGACCCGTCACCAGGCTCGTCCTCGCCGCCGACGGCTGGGACACCCACCCCCGCCGGCTGGGGGTGGCGGGCCGGGTCCTCCGGTTGGGCTACTTCAGCAGCCAGCCCGTCAGCCTACTCACCGCGCTGTGCGACAACGGTGACCGCGTCGACCTGCTGATCGTCCCGCCGGAGACCGCGAGCGACACCGCCGACGCGGCGATGGTCCTCGCCGCCGTCACCAGCAACCAGGTGCACCCCCAACACATCCTGCTCGCCGTCACCACGTCCATTCTCCGTGCGGCCGATGGCGCTCCCGAAGCCGTGTGGGAGGACGAAGACGGTCAGCCGGGTCTCACGCCGCCCCGGGTCTTGTCGGACGCGCGGTAAGGCGGCGGCAGCGTCGCGTCGACGGTGTGGGCAGCCCACGGTGGGGCGGGGTTATCGGTACCTCGCGCACCCGGCGGCACCACACGGCGGCGGCGTACGTCGGTCCGAGCAGTGCTGAACGTCGGCACGACGAGTAGAGGACGACACAGATGGCCAAGTTGATCGTATTCGGTGAGACGCCCGTCGGGGCCTCGAACGCGGCATGAACATGCTCGCCGACACGGTGAAGGTGACGCTCGGCCCAAAGGGCCGCAACGTCGTGCTGGGTAGTGGATGGGGTGCGCCGACCATCACCAACGACGGCGTGAGCATCGCCAAGGAGATCGAACTCGACGACCCGTACGAGAAGCTCGGTGCCGAGTTGGTCAAGGAGGTCGCGAAGAAGACCGACGACGTGGCCGGCGACGGCACGACGACGGCCACCGTCCTCGCCCAGGCCCTGGTGCGGGAAGGACTACGCAACGTGGCCGCCGGAGCGAACCCGGCCGCACTCAAGCGCGGCGTCGAACAGGCCGTGGTCGCGGTGACCGAGACGCTGCGCCACCAGACCCAGGAGGTCGAGACCAGGGCGCAGATCGCGGCCACGGCGTCCATCTCCGCCGCAGACCCCGTTGTCGGTGAACTCATCGCCGAAGCGATGGACAAGGTCGGCAAGGAAGGCGTCATCACCGTCGAGGAGGGCAACACCTTCGGCCTGGAGCTGGAGTTCACCGAGGGCGCCCGCTTCGACAAGGGCTGCATCTCGCCCTACTTCGTCACCGACACCGAACGGATGGAAGCCGTTCTCGACGACCCGTACCTGCTCATCGTCGAGAACAAGACCTCGAACCTGACCGACCTCCTCCCGATCCTGGAACAGGTCATGCATGCGGGCAAGCCGCTGGCCATCATCGCCGAGGACGTCGAGGCGGAGGCCCTCGCCACCCTTGTCGTCAACACGGTCCGCGGCACCCTCACTTCGGTGGCAGTCAAGGCGCCCAGCTTTGGTGACCGCCGCACGGCCATGCTGGCCGACCTCGCCGTCCTCACCGGCGCTCAGGTCGTCAGCGACACCGTCGGTCACACATTGGGAAACGTGACCCTCGACATGCTCGGTCGGGCCCGCAGGGTGGTCGCCACCCTGGACGAGACCACCGTCGTCGACGGTGCGGGTGACCTGGACCAGATCGCCGGGCGCGTCGCGCAGCTGCGCTCCGAGATCCAGCACAGCGACTCTGACTACGACCGGGAGAAGCGGCAGGAGTGGTTGGCCGCATTGGCCGGCGGCGTCGCGGTGATCAAGGTCGGTGCGGCCACCGAGGTGGAACTCAAGGAGCGTAAGCACCGCATCGAGGACGCGGTCCGCAACGCCAGGGCCGCCATCGAAGAGGGTCTGCTTCCCGGCGGTGGTGTGGCGTTGGCCAACGCCGCGGGCATGGTGTTCGACAAGCTCGACCTGGCTGGTGACGAGGCGACCGGCGCGAACATCGTGCGGGTCGCGCTCACCGCGCCGCTCAGGCAGATCGCCAGCAACGCCGGCCTTGAGGGAGCGGTGGTGGCAGAGATGGTCAACTCACTTCCCCCCGGCCAGGGCCTCGACGCCGTCACGGGCGAGTACGTCGACATGGTCAAAGCGGGCATCGTCGAACCTGCCAAGGTAACCCGTTCGGCCTTGCAGAACGCTGCGTCGATTGCCGCGCTGTTCCTGAGCACCGAGGTACTCATCGTCGACAAGGCGTAGCCGGCCGGGGCGCTGAGTCGCTGGTCAGCCGCGACCTCGGGACGGCCAGCACGGCTGCGGTCGCAATGACCGACCCGGACAGGGGATGAAGCAGATCGACCCGGCCGTCCGGACGGCCGGGTCGATCTGCGATCTGGGATCAGGCGGTGACGGTGAGCTGTTTCTTGACGCTGGTGACGCCGGCGCCCGACCACGCCACGTTCTCGGCCTGACGGCGTTCGGCGCACGAGCGTACGGCCCCCCGCAGCGTTACCTCGGTGCCGTTGACGTCCGCCTCGACCTGCTCGGCGTCGAGCTGGGCGTTGCGCCGGATCGCCGAGCCGATCGCCGTTTTCAGGTTGTCGGAAGCCGATGTGGTCGCCATCAGCCTGATGGTGTTGCTGACCGCGGTGACGCCCTTGAGGTACATGACCGCGCGTGCGGCGGCTTCCCGCTCGTGGTGGCGGGTGACGGTGCCGGAGAGGGTGACCACACGATTGCGGACCCCGACCGTGACGGCGTCGGCGGGTACGTCGACTGCCCAGCCGAGCATCTGGTTCGCCGCTTCGGCGATGTCGCTGTCCTTGGCGCCGAACGCGCCCGGGTCGCGGACCACGATGTCGATGGTGACGGCCTGGACACCGGCCACCCGCATGGCCGCCCGTTTCGCCGTGTGCCGCTCGGGCAGGGTGCCCACGTCACCGGAGAGTGTCACCACGCCGGCGTTCGCCAGCACCACGAGATGCGCGGCGTCGATGCTGGAATCGAAAGTCAGTTCGTTGGTGACGTTGGTCTGCAGGTCCTTGTCACTTACCTGGGCGGTCTGTGTCATGGGCCAACCCTGACCCTCCGGCCGCCGATATGCCACCACATTTGGTACATTTTCAAATATATCTTGAACTTGATTCTCGGCCGCGGGCTTTTAATACGCTATGCGGTCCTATTCTGTGCGTCATCGTTTGTCACCTGATTGTCTGACGGGGGCGCGGTCCGGAGCGCCGTGCGCCGGCGGGTCGCCGGGATCCTGGTGTAGATGAGCGCGGGCACGGTTACCAGCAGCACCCCGAATGCCGTGGCCATCACCAGTGCGATGCCCATGGGGAGCTGCCCGTGCGCGCCCAGGAAATGTACGTCGGACGGTTGGCCGTTTTGCAGGATGATGATCAGCGACAGCAGCATCGTCGCGGAGGCGGCGAGCGCGGCCCACAGACTGATGCTGCGGGTAGATTCCGTCGGAAGGAACTCGCCGTTGGTCCTGCGGCGGTTCCGCTCGGGGACGGACCGCGCCGGGCTGACAAACCGTGTCATTGCTGGACCTCATCTCGCCGGGGGTACGCGGAGTCCGTAAGACCTGAGGCGCCGGGGTCCAAGACGTCGCCAGCCTAGGGCCGAACGGGGTTTCCCGCAGGACCGGGGTGTCGGAGTTGGTCGCCGGCCGGAGAAAGGACCGGCGAGTGTTTGCGTCCGGAGCGTCCCGGAGATACGCGCCCGGACAAAATGTCGTCGCGCCGGAGGTGGTGGGTTCGCCGGTCCGGTCGGCGCGGGAGTACAGAGCGTGTCGGGCACGCCGCCGTCCTCGCGTGAACGCGAAAGCCGATCCGAGCGCGTCGGGGCGTAGTGTTCGGGCTTACCCGGGCTGACGCGTCCGCTCCACTCCGGCTCCGCTCCAGCACGTCAGGCGCTTCGGGGTCGGCCGGAAGGCTGATCGGAAATGCCCGACGGGCATCAAAGGTCGCGACGATCGGGCTCCAGGCCGTGCGGGTGGGTGCCGTCGGCAGTCGTTCGGGCGCGATCGGACCAGAACCGACGGCGACCCGGCTGAATTCGTACGCGAGGAGAAGCGGATGGCGATCGACAACGACAGGACCGTCGGTTTGGCACGTGGTCGTGGTCACCAGGTCAGGGCCGGCTGGATCGACCGCGAGCCGCCGGACCGGGTCGACGGCGTCTGTCACGCGAGCCCGCTCCCGATCGGCCTCGACCCCGCCGGCCTGGCCGATCGCGCATCGCGGTGAGGGTGGCGCTGCTGGGACCGGTGGCGTGGCGCACGCCTCCACACCATTACGGGCCGTGGGAGCAGGTGACCGGCCTGCTCGCCGATGGTCTGGTCGCTCGGGGTGTGGATGTGACGCTGTTCGCCACGTTGGACTCGGTCACCTCGGCCCGGCTGGACGGGGTGTGTCCGCGGGGGTACGCGGACGATCCGGCCGTGGACGGGCGGGTGGCGGAGGCGATGCACGTCGCGTATGCGCTGGCGCGGTCCGCCGAGTTCGACCTGGTGCACAACCACCTCGACTGGCTGCCGCTGGCCTTTGCCGAGCACTGCAATGCCCCGCTGGTCACCACGATCCACGGTTTCTCGGATTCGGGGATCCTGCCCGCGTACGCGGGGGCCGGGTCGGCCTATGTGTCCATCTCCGACGCTGACCGGGTCGCCGCGCTCGACTATGTCGCCACCGTGTATCACGGGATCGATCTCGGCGGGTTGCCGTTCGCGCCCGACGCGGGACCCGGGCTGATCGTGTTCGGCCGGATCCACCCCGACAAGGGCACCCACGTCGCGATCGAGATCGCGCGACGGGCGGGCCGGCCGCTGGCCATCTGCGGGATAGTCCAGGACGAGCGGTACTTCGCCGAAGAAGTGGCCCCGCACATCGACGGCGAGCGCGTCGTCTTCCACGGCCCGGTCGGCCCGCGTCGCCGCGGCGAGCTCCTCGGCGCCAGTGCGGCGCTGCTGCACCCGATCGCCTTCGACGAGCCGTTCGGCCTGTCGGTGGTGGAGTCGATGGCCTGCGGCACACCGGTGGTGGCGTACCGGCGCGGAGCGATGCCGGAGGTAGTCGACGAGGGTGTGACGGGTTTCCTGGTGCACGGTGTCGAGCAGGCCGTCGCGGCCGTCGCTCGGATCGCGACGATCGACCGGCTCGGCTGCCGGACCCGTGCCTGGCAGCGGTTCGACGCCGACCGCATGGTGACCGACTACCTGCGTGTGTACCGCGACGTCGTCTGCTGACCGGATCGGTACCGTCCGCTGACGGGTCGATGCTGATAGTGTTGACTCGCCGATGGCTTTCGAGGGTCCGGCGTAGGTCTGCGATCGGCCCGACCCCGCGTGAGGCGGTGGCTCCCCGCGGACCCGTCCCGCCCGTCACACACGCTGGCCAGGTGGGCGCCACTATCGCGTGAGGTCCGTACCCGCTCGCGCGGCAGCGGCCGACAACCGAAAGGCGCGGCAGATGGCCCGCAGCTACGGTTTTCTCAGCACCCATCCACCGACCCAGTGCGGACTGGCCAGCTTCAACGCGGCCTTGGCCGCCCACCTCGGCGCCGACGGACCGCCGGACGGCGTTGTCCGCATCGTCACCGCCGGCGAGGACCCCGCCGGTCCGGCGGCGCGGACCACCGGGCACGCGGGACCGTTCGGCCCCGAGGTCGTGCACGACTGGTCGACGCGGACAGTCGCCGGTTGGCGGGACGCCGCCGCGGCCCTCGACCGCTACGACATCGCCGTCGTCCAACACGAGTACGGCATCTACCCCGGACCCGACGGCGAGGATGTCCTGCCGCTGCTGCGCCGGCTCACGGCGCCGAGCATCGTGGTCCTACACACCGTGCTCGCGCATCCGACTCGGGGGCAGAAAGCGGTTCTGGAGCAGGTCGTGGACGCGGCAAGCGCGGTCGTCACCATGACCGACACCGCCCGCGACCGGTTGCTCGTCGGCTACACCGTCGACTCGGGCAAGGTTACGGTGATCCCGCACGGCACGACCGAACACGCCGCCCCGCCCGCCGAACCGCGTCAGCGTCCCCACCTGCTCACCTGGGGACTACTCGGCCCCGGTAAGGGAATCGAATGGGCGTTGCGGGCCCTCGCCCGGCTGCGCGACCTCCGCCCGATGCCCAGCTACACCGTCGCGGGCCGGACCCACCCCAAGGTGCTCGAGCACGACGGCGAGGCGTACCGGGCGGACCTGCACCGCCTGGGCGCGATCCTGGGTGTCTCCCACGCCGTCGACTACCAGCCGGTCTACCACGCAGAGAGTGCGCTGGGCCGGCTGATCCGCTCTGCCGATGCCGTCGTGCTGCCCTACGACTCTCGCGAGCAGGTCACCTCCGGCGTACTCGTCGCGGCGGTCGCCGCCGGAATCCCCGTCGTCGCGACGCCTTTCCCACACGCCGTCGAGTTGCTCACCGACGGCCCCGGCCTGCTCGTGCCCCACCAGAATCCGGCGGCACTGGCCGCCGCCATCCGACGGATCCTGACCGAACCCGGCCTGGCCACCAGCCTCGCCGACCGCACCCGCACCAGAAGATCAACACTCCGTTGGCCCGCGGTGGCGGCCCGCTACCACGCCCTCGCCGAGCGGCTCCTCACCGACCGGGTCCGCACCGGTGGCTCACCTGCCGTGACCACGGCACCGGCATGACCGCAGCCGCTTCCCGGGTGCCTGTACCGGCGCCCAGTTTCGCGCACCTGGCCCGGCTGACCGACGACACCGGCCTGTTCGAACATGCCCGGAATGCCACCGTGCGCCGCGAGCACGGCTACTGCACCGACGACGTCGCCCGTGGACTGGTCGTCACCAGCCGCGAACCCGATCCGTCTGAAGCCGTGCGGCAACTCGCCGAGTGCTACCTGACCTTCCTCACCCACGCCCAGGACGACAGCGGCGCCTTCCACAACCGGCTCGGTCACGATCGACGCTGGACCGACGAGCCCGGTCTCGGCGACTGGTGGGGGCGGGCGGTGTGGGGGCTGGGCACCGCCGCCGCGCGCAGCCCCGCCCCGTGGATCCGCGACGAGGCCCTCGTCGCCTTCACGCTCAGTGCCGGCCGGCGATCGCCCGCGCCGCACGCGATGGCCTTCGCCGGCCTCGGCGCCGCCGAGGTACTGCACGGACAGCCGGACAACCGGATCGCGGCCGACCTACTGGTCGACGCCGCCGCCGCCGTCGGCCTTCCGGGCGGTGACCCGGACTGGCCGTGGCCGCAGCAGCGGTTGACCTACGCCAGCGCCGCTCTCGCGGAGGTCGTCATCGCCGCCGCTGACCTGCGCGGCGACAGCAGGCTGCTCGCCGCCGGGCTGCGGATGCTGGCCTGGCTGCGCGACATCCAGTTCGCCAATGGTGTGCTGTCGGTCATCCCGGTCGCCGGCTGGCAGCGCCATGCCCCACGAGCCCGGCACGATCAGCAGCCGATCGAGGTCGCCGCGCTCGCGGACGCATGCGTCACCGCCGCCACCGTCACGGGCGACTCCGTCTGGGGAACCGGGGTGGGCCAGGCGGTCGCCTGGTTCCTCGGCGCCAACGACGGCGGCACGGTCATGTGGGACCCGGCGACCGGCGGCGGCTACGACGGCCTCACCCCGGATGGCCCCAACCTCAACCAGGGCGCGGAGTCGACCCTCGCGCTCATCTCCACCCTTCAGCACGGCCGGCGGTGGTCATGACCGTGGAGTCTGTTGAGCCACCAACCCCGCCGTGGACCCGGTCGGCAGCTCCCGGCTCGGACTGCCGGCGCGAGTCGACATGACCGGGCCGGACCTGGCCACCCGGCTGGACCTCACCCTCAACCCCGACCCGGCACGGGTCGTCGTCAAACTCTTCGTCCCCGGCGAGGACGCGGCCCTGGTACGCACTCGCGCCTCCGCGATCATCGAACGCATCGCCCGCCTCGACGACGACGAAGCCACCCGACTGCTCCAGCAGACCCTGCAACGCTTCGGCGGCCGGCACCACGACCTGGAAGCCACCTTCCGGCACCACCACGACCTGGTCCACCACCGAGTGCCCCGGACCAGCGAGCTGTCACCCACGGCCCGTCTGCTCGTCGGCGCATACTTCAGCCACGAGTACGCCGTGGAAGCCGCCGCCCTGTGCAACCCGTCCATGGTCGCGCATCCGGATCAGACCGGCCTGGGCCCCGACCAGCTACGTGTCGCGGTCAGCCTGCGGCAGATCGGCGAGGGACACCTGTCGTCGATCGGCTTCGCTACCGCCGTACTCGGACCCGGGCACCGCCTCACCGTCACCGACCGGTCGGGCCCGCTGGTCACCGGCCGCCGCATCAGCGCCCGGCACCGCAGAGACCTGCTCGCCGCCGGGCTCGCCGAGGAAGGTTGGGACAACGAAGTCTCCGCTACCGTGCTGGGACGCCTGCCCGAACGTTTCGACGACCACACCTTCGAACAGGTGCTGACCAGCCTTCCCACCGATCTGCTCACCCGCACCACAAGCCAGCGCACCCTCGAGCAACTGCGCCGTACCGCCTCGGCGAGCTACGCCGTGACCTTTCCCGCCGACGTTCCGCTCCAGCGACGGATCCTCTGGCCGGCCGCCCCGGCCGAAAACAACGGTATGGAGGACGCCCGCTTCGTCAGAATTATCGGCGAGGACGGCGAATCGGCCTACCACGCCACCTACACCGCCTACGACGGACGACGCGTCGCCGCCCGCATGCTCAGCAGCGACGACCTTCGCCACTTCCAGGTGACCCCGATGCGCGGGCCAGCGTCCCACAACAAGGGCATCGCACTGTTCCCCCGCCCGATCGGCGGCCATCACCTCGCGCTGTGCCGCTCCGACGGCGAAACCATCGGCCTGACCCGTCTTGACAGGGCCAACCGATGGCAGCCTCCGGTGCCGCTGCACGTTCCGCACCGTGGCTGGGAACTGATCCAGGTCGGTAACTGTGGATCACCCATCGAGACCGAAGCCGGCTGGCTGGTACTCACCCACGGAGTCGGCCCGATGCGCCGGTACGCCATCGGCGCCCTCCTGCTCGACCTGCACCGGCCCGACCGCGTCCTCGCCGAACTACCCGGCGTACTCATCGCACCCGACGACACCGAACGCGACGGGTACGTGCCCAACGTCGTCTACTCGTGCGGCGGCCTGCTACACGCCGGCACCCTGTGGCTGCCGTACGGAGCAAACGATGCCCGGGTCCGGTTCGCCGTCGTCTCCCTCACCGCCCTGATGGAGGCGATGGACGACGTACCCGCACGGTAGATCGAGGCGGGACAGAGGTTCCGGCATCACCTCGGTGACCGGCCCGCTCTTACTCAGGTCCGGCGGCCCGGCATCGATGACGCCTGCCTTCCGGTGCCCGCGGGGCGGCCGGCGTAGATCCTCGCTGTCAGGGCTGACCCAAGACACGAAACCTCCTCCCTACCGTCGGTGAGTCTCCGGCGGCGGCACCGTGCCTACGCTGGGATCGAAGGAGGCGTCCTGGCAGCTTATGATGTCGTTTGAGGGTATGCGGGCGGTTGACAACCGACGCCGATGCGTGTCGACGATGCCCCGATCGTCGACCGGACCAGACATTCCGTGACCACCGACCGGGCGGTCGGGTTGGCGCGCCGAGCCGAGGGGCCGCAACGAGCAACCCTGTTGGAACTGTTCCTCGATCTGGTGTTCGTCGCCGCGCTCGCCCTGACCTCGCAGAAGCTCGCCACCGACATGACCTGGGCCGGCGTCTTCCAGACCCTGCTACTGCTGCTGGCGATCTGGTGGGTCTGGTCGATCACCGCGCTGACCACCGACCTCTACCTGCCGCAGCGGCCACCGATCTTCCTGATGACCATATCGGTCATGTTCGGCACGATGCTGATGGTCGCCGCGCTGCCCGCAGCCTTCAGCCGCGACGGGTTGGTCTTCGCGGGCGCGTACGTGGCCATTCACCTCGGCCGTAGCCTCTTCCTGACCCCCGCGCTACAGGGTCGGCAGGCGCGTCGGCACGCCGCGCGATTCCTGGTCTGGTTCTCCGCCTCGGCCGTACCCTGGCTGCTCGGAGCCATCGTGACCGGCACGGCGCGTGCCGCACTCTGGACGGCGGCGCTCGCCCTGGACTACGGGGCGGCCTGGCTCCGCTACCCCACCCCCTGGCTCGGTCGGATCCCCAGGTCGCAGTACAGGATCGCGGCCGAACACCTGGCCGAGCGCTACCAGCAATTCTTCACCCTCGCCCTCGGCGATCTCATCCTGGTCACCACCCTCACGTACGCCGGCTCCGGGTTCGCGGTCGACCGGACCGTCGCTTTCGTGGTCGCGTTCGCCACCACCGTGCTGCTGTGGCAGATCTACGTCCAACGCGCCGGAGCACTGCTCCAGGCCGCCATCGAATCCTCCCGTGACCCGGGACGGCTCATGCGGTCAGCCCCCTACACCCACCTGCTCATGGTGGCCGGCGTGGTCGCCTCCGCCGCCGGAGCCGAAACCGTCATCCGGCACCCCACCGGAGACACCACCCTCGGGCTCGTCGGCATCGTTCTCGGCGGTCCCGCGTTGTTCCTGGCCGGCCGGGCCCGATTCGAGTACGAGGTATTCAGCCGGATATCCCCATCCCGACTGATCGCGCTGCTCGTGCTCGCCGTCGCCGTACCCGCGATGACGCACGTACCACCGCTGGGAGTCGCCATCGTCGGTAACCTCGTCCTAGCCGGGATCGCCGCCACAGACCTCCTTCGCGCCCACGGCCGCCCACCCGAAGCGCCATCCCCCGCCCTCTAAGGAATGACCTGCTGGCGTACGTTGCGGGACTGGAACGACGCCGCCGTGTGGCAACGACAGCACGCAGTGCTCCTGCGCGAACCAAGGGCCGCCGGCCAACCGCACATGCCCCGGACGTGATCGACGACGCCCACATCCAGGCGCTCGGAGGCGGCCTGAACCGGACCGAGCCCGGTCGACCGCCGCAAGCCAGGCTCGAACCACCACGTCAACACCGACGCTGGCGGCATCCCCCGCTCGCCGCGAGCCTGACCAGCGGCAACCGCCACGACGTCACCCAACTCCCCTGGTCGAGGCGATCCCACCGGGCAACGGCATCCGCGGCGGGCCTCGACAACGCCCCGACACGCTGCACGCCGACCGCAGCTACGGCTTCGACACCTACCGGTCGCCCGCTGAGGGTCAGAGCATCGTCCCGGTCATCGCCCGGCGTGCTACCCCGCCCGGGTCCGGCCTCGGCACCCGCCGCTGAGCCGTCGATGGGACCCTCGCTCTACCGCACTGGTTCCGACGGCTACGCATCCGCTGGGAGATCCGCGACGACATCCCCGAAGCGTTCCTCACCCTCCGCCGCCACGACTGTGCGGACACTGATCACGATGATCACCACCGCTGAGCCGGCCGCGGACACGGCGGCCACCTGCCTGCCCGGGTCTGTCAAGTTAACGGCTGATCTTGGTTGTTGAGGTGGTCAGTCGTTGGCCGGGGTGAGCCGGCCATCGAAGGCGAGCTGGAAGGCGTTCAACGGTGCCTTCCAGCGCATGGTCCACCGCCGGCGTCCGGTGCCGGTGGGGTCGAGGCTCATCAACGCCATGTAGACGCACTTGAGTGCTGCGGCCTCGTTCGGGAAGTGTCCGCGGGCGCGGACGGCCTTGCGGATACGGGCGTTGACCGACTCGATCGCGTTCGTCGATCGCGTTCGTACCCGGTATGAAATCAGGTGGAGGCCCGCGTGGTGTTCCGCTGGTCCGGCACTCTTGGTCGGGCATACGGTGTGACCGTCCGGAACAGGGGCCTTCGGGGAACACGTATGGGCAGGCCGTTCTTGCTCGATGGGCTGCGAGCCCGTGTTAGTAGTTGGCCGCCCCTGCGACTGGTCCGGCTGCGCTGCGAGCGCGTATCCGTAGGTGTCGTTCCGTCCCAGCGGTTCTCCACCGATCGAGCAGCGGAGGGAGCAGATGATGGTCCGCTATATCGGTATGGACGTGCACCGCGAGTTCGCGCAGTTGGCGGTCGTCGAGGACGGCCTCGTGCGTGACGAGGGCCGCATCGGCGTGACGTCGGAGGCGCTGCGGCAGTGGGCTACTGGCCTGCGGGCTGATGATCAGGTGGCGTTGGAGGCGACGGGTAACAGCGACGCGATCGCGACTCTGTTGACCCCTGTTGTCGGCAGGGTGGTGGTGTCGAACCCGTCGAAGACCCGGGCGATCGCGGAGGCGAAGGTCAAGACCGACAAGGTCGACGCCCGGATTCTGGCGCAGCTGCTGGCGGCGGATTTCCTGCCGCCGGTGTGGCTGCCCGACGAGCGGATCCGTAGCCTGCGCCGACAGGTGACCCGCCGTGCACACCTGGTGCGCCAGCGCACCAGGATCAAGAATCAGGTCCACGCGATCCTGGCTCGTAACCTCGTCCCGACGCCGCCGGTGTCCGACCTGTTCGGCAAGACCGGACGGCACTGGCTGTCGCGGCAGGCGCTACCCGCCGATGAGTCTTCCAGTGTGCGGGCGCTGCTGCGGCAGTTGGACTTCCACGGCGAGGAACTCGCCGTCGTGGACAAGGAACTGGCAGTCGAGGCGTTCGCCGACCCGGCGGTCGCTCGGCTGATGACCATTCCTGGCGTCGACGCGATCGTGGCGATCTCGATCGTCTCCGCGGTGGGCGACTTCAGCCGGTTCAGTGACGCGGACAAGCTCGTCGCCTATGTCGGGCTCAACCCGAAGGTGCGCCAGTCCGGCAACTCGGCGCCGGTGCACGGCCGGATCAGCAAGGCCGGACGAGCGCACGTGCGTGGCGTCCTGGTCGAAGCCGCATGGTCCGCCAGCCGTGCCCCGGGACCGTTGCGCGCGTTCTTCCAACGTGTCAAGGCCCGACGCGGGTTCCCGACCGCTGTGGTCGCCACGGCCCGGAAGATGACCGCCCTGGCCTGGCACTTGGTGACCAAGGATCAGGACTACGCCTTCGCCCGCCCGGGCCTGGTCGCGCACAAGCGGCGCAAGCTCGAACTCGCCACCGGAGCACCCTCACAGCGTGGCAACCACGGCACTCCCGGCGCCGCCTACAACGACAAGCAGCGACGCGCCGCCGAAACCGCTGCCGTCGAGCAGGCCGAACGCGCCTACGAGGTCTTCGTCGCGCACTGGCAACCACACAATCCGGCGAAAACCCGAGCGAAGACTTGACGATTTCATCCGTGGAGCAGATGACCTTGCGGATCTCCACGTCGAAGGCGAGGAAGGGCACGAACTCGGCCCAGGCGTTCTCCCACAGCTTCACGATCGCCGGGTACTTGCGGCCCCATGCCTCGGCGAACTCCAGGAACCGTTCAGTCGCGGCATCCTCGGTCGCCGCGGTGTAGACCGGCTTGAGCGCCTTGGCGATCTTGTCCAGG
>NZ_JBEEAC010000055.1:0-23788 GCF_040120695.1 Plantactinospora sp. B6F1
CACCCGCGCGGCCCGGGGCGGCCGGCGGCCGGTCACGCGTCCCGGGCGGCCGCACCCGGTCACGCGTCGCGGTCGCACCGGACAGGCCTCCCCCGGGCGGCACCCGGTCACGCCTCCCCGGGCGGCACCTGGTCACGCCTCCCGGGGCGGCACCCGGTCACGCGTCGCGGCGGCGTAGCACGAGGTAGCCGCCGAGCAGCGCGGCGGCGGTCCAGAGCGCCAGGATGCCGATCCCGGTCCACGGTCCGTAGTCCCGGGCCCACCGGGCCTCGTCCTGCGGCCCCGCGAGGTGCAGGATCACCCAGCCGGTCTGGTCCGGCAGGTACTGGGTGACGGTACGCAGGCCGGGGATGTTGCCCAGCCCCTGCGATCCGAGGAAGAAGACCGGCAGCAGCACCGCCAGCGCGCGTACCGGGCTGCGCAGCATCGCCGCCACCCCGAGCCCGAAGAGGCAGAGCAGCACGAGGTGCAGGCAGCCGCCGACTACTGCGCTGAGCGCACCGTCGGCGCCGAGCCCGATGCCGTACCGGCCGAGCGCGGCCTGGGCGGCGAAGAAGCCGCCCAGCACGGTGGGTACCGCGACGGCGGCGGCGAGCAGCCCGGCGGCGAGCACCTTGCCGGCGAAGCAGCGACCCCGGCGCGGTACCGCGACCAGGGTGGCCCGGATGGTGCCGGAACTGTACTCGCTCGCCATCACCAGCACCCCGAACACCACCAGGGCGAGTTGCCCCAGCGTCAGGCCGTAGAAGGCGGGAAAGAGCGGATCGAAGTTGGCCTGCCGCTCCGGGGTCTGGGTGGCGAAACTGAGCCCGGCCAGCAGGCTGATGCCGGCGCCGACGACGAAGGTGGGCAGCAGGGTCCAGACCGTGGACCGGACGGTGCGGATCTTCGTCAACTCGGCCCGTAGCACCGCGCCGAGCCCGGTCAGGGCTGCCCCGGCCCGCGCCGATCCACCGGCCGTCGCATCCGTCCGGGTCACCGCTGGCCCCCGTCCACCCGCCGACCGTCCGGCAACCGCTGGCCGCCGTCCGCCCCCGGCCGCCCACCGACCGGCCGAGCGCCGGTCGCGCCCCGATCGCCGGCCGCGTGCCGATCCCCGGCCGCGTGCTGGTCAACGCCGGCCGGCCGGTCGACGTCCGCCGACCGGTCGAGGTCGGCCGACCGGTCGAGGTCTGCCGACCGGTCGACGTCCGCCGGCCGGTCGAGGTCGGCCCGGTAGCGGACCGCCGTCGCGGTGAGCCGCATGAACGCCTCCTCCAGGGACGCACGCTGCACCGCCACCTCGTGCACGGTCAGCCGGTTGGCCGCGACCAGCTCCCCGATTCGGGCGGCCTCACTGTCGTACGCCAGCAGCGCCCCGTCCCTGCCCACCTCGACCCGGATGCCGGCAGCGGCGAGTACGTCACGCAGTCGCTCCGGCTCCGGCGAACGCACCCGTACCGTCGTGCCGGAGTTCGCCTCGACGAACTCCCGCATCCCGGTGTCGGCCAGCAGCCGGCCCTGACCGATCACCACCAGGTGATCCGCGGTCAGCGCCATCTCGCTCATCAGGTGACTGGAGACGAAAACCGTCCGCCCCTCGGCGGCGAGTCCGCGCATCAGCTCCCGGATCCACCGGATGCCCTCCGGGTCGAGCCCGTTGACCGGCTCGTCGAGGAGCAGCACCGGCGGATCCCCGAGCAGTGCGGCGGCGATCCCGAGCCGCTGCACCATGCCGAGCGAGAAGCCGCCGACCCGCCGCTTCGCCACGTCCTGTAGGCCCACCAGCGCCAGCACCTCGGCGATCCGGGACCGCCCGATGCGGTTGCTCCGCGCCAACCACAGCAGGTGGTGGTAGGCGCTGCGCCCCGGGTGCGCGGACCGTGCCTCCAGCAGCGCACCGACCGACCGCAGCGGCGCGACGTGCTCCGGATAGGCCCGGCCGTCGATCAGTACCCGTCCGGCGCTCGGACGGTCGAGGCCGAGCATCATCCGCATCGTCGTCGACTTGCCCGCACCGTTCGGGCCGAGGAAACCGGTCACCCGCCCCGGCCGGATCGTGCAGGAGATCCCGTCGACCGCGACCGTTGCGCCGTAGCGCTTACTGAGACTGCACACCTCGATCACGCCCGCCACGTTAGGCAGCGGCGACCGCCGGAACAGTCCTCGAAAGTCGCGGAGATTGCCCACCAATGTCGACGCGGCGCGGCGACGGCACCGCGCGGGTGGCGACCGGGAGCCGGATGCCACGCCCCACCGGTCGGGTCGACGCCGGTTGCCGGCCGGCCCGCGACCACCGGCTCACGCGGTGACGGACGTAGCCTGCTGGCATGCGCCGACACCTGCTACCCGCGGTCGTAATGCTGACGGAGATCGCGTTTCAGCTGGCCGTCCCCGGGGCTCCACCCCGGGATGTCGTCGGGCATGCCGCGCTGGTGGCGCTGGTCATCGCGGTACGCGGTCGGGCCCCGGTCGGCGCGCTGATCGGCGCGCTGCTGCTCGTCGCGCTCTCCGGCGGCGGGTACGTCCTGCTGCTCTGGGCCGCCTACCACGCGGGACGCGAGTCGCTGAACCGCGCCGGCGCCGTGATGGTGGCCGGGGCGCTGACCGGTACCCTCGCGGTGCACCTGGTGACCGCGCCGGCGGCTCCCCGGACGATCCCGAATCTGATCTCGACGTACCTGGTCTTCGCGGCGCTGCCGGTGTTGGTCGGCCGATACCTGGCCCAGCACGAGCGGCTGGTCGCCACCCTCGACCGGCACAACCGGCAGCTCAGCCGGGAACGGGAACTGCTCGCCGAGCAGGAGCAGCTCCGGGAGCGGCTGCGCATCGCCCGGGACATGCACGACTCCCTCGGCCACCGGCTCAGCCTGGTCTCGGTGCAGGCCGCCGCGCTGGAGGTGTCCGAGCTGCCACCGGTGCACCGGCAGGCGGTGCGGCAGCTCGCCGGAGCCGCGCGCGGCGCCCTGGACGAACTTTACGACCTGGTCGGTGCGCTGCGCGGCGGGCAGGACGCCGACCAGCGGTCGCCGGGAGTGGACCGGATCGGCCCGTTGGTGGCGGAGGTCCGCACGACCGGCACCCCGGTGGCGCTGCGTGCGGAGGGCACGCCGCACCCGCTGCCGGACGCGGCCGGGCGGGCGGCGTACCGGGTGGTCGAGGAGGGGTTGACGAACGCGCTCAAGCACGCCCCGGGCCAGCCGGTGACGGTACGACTCCGGTGGGAACCCGACGCCCTGCTGCTGACCCTCGACAACCCGCTGCCCGAACGGGCTGGGCCGGGGCCCGCCCCCGAACCGACCGCCGATGCCGGCCCCGACCGGCACGAGCCGGCCAGGCACAAGCCAGCCGGACACGAGCCAGCCGGGCACAAGCCAGCCGGGCACGGACTGGCCGGGCTGCGGGAGCGCGCCGACCAGGCGGGCGGCTTCGTGGCGTACCGGATCCTCGAACCCGGTGACCCCGCCCACCCGGGCGGCGGCGGACGGAGCTGGCGACTCCTCGCGATGCTGCCCGCCACGCGACCGGACGGGGAGCAGGCCGAGCCACCCGGGGCAGCCACCATCCGTACCCTGGCCCTCGGCGTCGCCACGGCGGCCGTGATGTTCGTGGCGGTACCGGCGAGCATGCTGCTGGGGGTGCGGTGAGGTGATCCGGGTCCTGCTCGCCGACGACGAGCCGCTGATCAGGACCGGCATCCGTACGGTGCTGGAATCGGCCGGCGATATCGAGGTGGTCGCCGAGGCGGCGGACGGCGCCGCGGCGGTCGAGGCGGCCCTGCGGCACCGGGCGGACGTGGCGCTGCTCGACATCCGGATGCCGGTGCTGGACGGCCTGGACGCGGTCGTCGAACTCGGCCGGCGGCTGCCCAGCCTCCGGGTGGTGGTGCTGACCTCGTTCGGTGCCGAACCGAACGTGTTGCGGGCGGTGCATGCCCGGGTGGCCGGGTTCGTGCTGAAGAACTGCACCCCGGAGGAACTGATCCGCGCGGTACGGGCCGCACACGACGGCGACGCCTACCTCTCCCCCGCCGTGACCCGGCTGCTGCTCGGGATGGTCGCACCGGAACCGGCGGGCCGTCGGCAGCAGGCGCGGGCCCGGCTGACGGCACTGACCACACGGGAGACGGAGATCCTGTGCCTGGTCGCCGAGGGGCTGTCCAACGCGGAGGTGGGCCGGCGGCTGCGGATGAGCGAGATGACCATCAAGACGTACGTCAGCCGGATCCTGGCGAAACTCGACTGCACCAACCGGGTTCAGGCCGCCCTGCTGGCCCGCGACGCCGGACCCACTCCCTGGAACTGACGCCTCGGCCGGTGGGCCGGGCGCAACGGTCGACCGTCAGGCGTTGCGGTCGATGGTGACCACCGCGTCGTCGGCCAGCCGGTAGCCGACCCCGTAGACGGTGGTGATCAACGGTACGTCGCCGACCTTGCCGCGCAGTCGGCGGATGTGCACGTCGACGGTGCGTACCCCGGTGTGTTCGTAGCCCCAGACCGCGGTGAGCAACTGGAGTCGGGTGAAGACCCGCCGGGGGTGTGCGACCAGGTGCATCAGCAGGTCGAACTCCAGCCGGGTGAGCGGCAGCGGCTCGCCGCCGAGCAACACGGACCGGGACGCCGCCAGGATGTGCAGTTCGGTGGCACCGGTGGCGGTGGCGGTGGCGGGTCGGGCCGGAGGGCGTGACGCGGTGACATCGGCGCGGCGCTCCAGCACGCCGGCGGAACCGCCGGTGATCGTCGCCTCGCCCCGTTCCACCAGCTCGCGGGCGGCCTCGAGCAGCCGGCGGGCCGGTGCGGTCAGGACCTCCTCGTTGCCGACGAGCGGGATGGACAACGTCACCGTCAGCGTCGGCGCGGTCGACCCGGCGGGCCGGCGGGACGCCCCTGGCGGTCGGCCGGGGCCGACCGGCTGGGCGCTGTGCCACCCGGTACGCGACGAGGCGGGGCTGACCGACATGGTCCTCCTTGGCTGCTCCGGGTGTTCCCCCAACGGCCCGAACCGCCGCTGCCTCGATGGTTCCGGGCACCGGGGCGAGGGTCAAGGGGACACGACGATGCATGAATGTGACAATCGACAAACTCACCGGAATCACTTGCTCGCTCTTAGTACCAGATCACGTCGGGAATCGCACACCCGGCAGGATGGTCAAGATGCGGGGGGTGTTGACGGGGTTCGGGGTGATCTGGGCGGTCACCCTGATCGGCTACCTCGCCGGCCGGTACGACCTGCTCGGCCCGCACGGCACAGCGGTGATCGCCCGGCTGGTCTTCCTGATCGCGACCCCCGCGCTGCTCTTCGGCACCCTGGCCCGCTCCACAGTGGCTGATCTGGCCACCCCGGCGCTGGTCGCCTTCGTGCTGAGTACCGTGATCGTGGCGGCGGCCTACCTGCTCGTGGCGCGCTTCTCCTGGCGCCGTCCGATCGGCGAGACGACCGTCGGGGCGATGTCCGCCTCGTACGTCAACGCGGCCAACCTCGGGTTGCCGGTCGCCGCGTACGTGCTGGGCGACGTCGCCTTCGTCGCCCCGGTCCTGATCTTCCAGGTACTGGTGGCGGCACCGCTGGTCCTCGGGGTGCTGGACGCCACCACCACCGCCCGGGGCATGTCGGTGCGCCGACTGGCGCTGCTGCCGGCCCGGAACCCGATCATGCTGGGCTCCGCCGCCGGGGTGCTGGTCTCGATCTCCGGCTGGCAGCCGCCGGCCGAGCTGCTGCGCCCGTTCGACCTGGTCGGCTCGGCCGCCGTACCGTTGGCCCTGATCGCGCTCGGCATGTCGCTGCCCGGCAGCCGCCCCTTGGCGGCGGGCCCCGGCGCCGCGCAGCGGTACGTCGCGGTGACCCTCAAGATTGTCGTGCAGCCCGGGGTGGCATACCTGATCGCGCGGTACACGCTGGGCCTGGCCGGGCCGGCGCTGCTGGCCGCCGTGGTCACCTCGGCCCTGCCGACCGCGCAGAACGTCTTCGTCTTCGCCACCCACTACCGGCAGGCTCAGTCGCACGCCCGGGACGTCGTGGTGCTCTCCACCATCGCCGCCGCCGTCTCGCTCGTCGCGATCGCCGCCCTGCTCGGCTGAGCCGCTCCGGCGAGCACGGCCCGTGGAGCCAAGCGGACGGCGCAGTAGGATCAGACGGCGAAACCGACGATCGCCGCTGGCAGCGCTGCCAGTGGGCTCGGCAGAGTCGGCGGAGTCAAGGGGGCGGGCGGCCCACACCCGACGGGGAGGACTGATGGGTGCGGTGGTGACAGCGGTGTCCCGGAACGAGGGGCACCACTTCAGCAAGCCGACGCGGCAGAGCATCCGACTGCTCGCCGGGCTCGGTGTGGAGGGCGACGCGCACCTCGGCGTCACCGTCAGGCACCGCTCCCGGGTGGCGCAGGATCCGACCCAGCCGAACCTGCGGCAGGTCCACCTGATCCATGCCGAGCTGCACGACGAGCTGCGCGAAGCCGGTCACGAGGTGGCGCCCGGCGAGATGGGCGAGAACATCACCACCCGGGGCGTGGACCTGCTCGGGCTGCCGGTCGGGACGCTGCTCCGGCTCGGCGACGCGGCCGTCGTCGAGGTGACCGGGCTGCGCAACCCGTGCGTGCAGATCGACAACTTCCAGCCCGGGCTGCTGAAACGGGTCGTCCGCCTCGACGGGGCCGGCAACCTGGTCCGGCTGGCCGGGATCATGGGCGTGGTACGCGAGAGCGGCGAGATCCGGCCCGGTGACGAGATCATTGTGGACCTGCCGGCAGAGCCCCACCGGCCACTCGACCGGGTCTGACACCGCGCACCGGCACTCCGGGTGGACTCGGCTGTGCCATGTCCCGAACCGATCTGCGCCAACGCGACCATCATGGCCGGCCGGGCACGACACCACTGGGCGGAAGGTCGACGACCCGGTCGGCCCAACGGTTCATCAGGGCCGGATCGTGCGTGACGAGCAGGACCCCGGCCCTGTGGGTCCGCTGATAGTCGGTGATCACGGCGGCCACGTGTGCCTGGGTGGAGGCGTCGAGCATCGCGGTGGCCTCGTCACAGAGCAGGTAGTCGGGGCGGTGTGTGAGGGCCCGGGCAAGGCAGGCGCGCTGGAGTTGGCCGTCGCTGACCGCGTGCGGCCGACGGCCGAGCAGGTCGGCGGTGAGTCCGACGAGGTCGGCGAGGTCGGCGACCCGGCGGCGGATCTCGTCGTCGGGGCGCCGGGTGGCGCGGAGCGGTTCGGCGATCAGGTCGGCCAGGCTCAGCCGTGGATCGGCGGCAGCGCGAGGGCTCTGGAAGAGGACGGCGATCCGGGTACGCACGGCGACCGGCACCGAGTACCGGGTGCCGGTGACCGGAGCGCCATCGATGGTCACCCGACCCCGGTCCGGCCGGTGCAGCAGGGCGAGCACCCGGACCAGAGTGGACTTTCCGCCGCCGGAGGCCGCACGTAACCCGACCGTCTCGCCACGTCCGATGCGCAGGTCGACCCGGTCGAGGACGATCTGCCGGCCGTAGCCGGCGGTGACCTGCTCTGCGGCGAGCTGTCCCGCTGTCCCGCTCACGACACGACTCCGGCGCCGATCGGGTGGTGGCAGGCGACCGCCCCGGCGTCGTACGCCGCCAACCGGGGTTGACGCTCGCAAACGTCGGTGGCGTACGGGCAGCGGGTGCCGAAGGCACAGCCCGGGGGCAACGCGGTGAGCATCGGCGGATGCCCGGGTACGGGCCGGAAGGCGCGGTCCGGCAGCGCATCGAGCAGGGCGGCGCCGTACGGGTGGGCCGGTGCGGTGAAGAACCGCCTGGCGGGTCGGTGTTCGACGACGCGGCTGGCGTACATCACGGCCACGGTGTCGGCGACCCGCTCGGCGGCGGCGAGGTCGTGGGTGATCAGCACGACGGACTTCCCGCCGTCGCACCTGCGGCGGAGCAGGTCGAGGGTGTGGTCGACCAGGGGCCGGTCCAGCCCGCTGGTGGGCTCGTCGGCGATCAGCAGGACCGGGTCCGGAGCGAGGGCGAGGGCGGTGACCAGTCGTTGCGCCATGCCACCGGAGAGTTCGTGCGGATAGCGGTCCAGGTCGGCGACGTCGAGGCCGACCTCGGCGGCGACGCGTTCCGCCGCGCCGACGGCCTCGGCCCGGGTGTGCCGGTGGGCCCGAAGCGTCTCCTCGATCAGGCGCCGGCCGGTCCGAACCGGGTTGAGCGCGGTGGCCGGGCTCTGCGGCACCAGACCGGCCAGCCGCCCCCGGACCCGGCCGGCGAGTACCCGTTCACCACAGGTGACCAGGTCGACCGGTCCGTCGTCGAGCTGGTGCAGCCGGGCCTGGCCGGTGACGGTGGCGTTCCGGGGCAGCAGCCCGAGCAGGGCGTGGGCCAGTACGGACTTGCCGCAGCCGGACTCGCCGACGACGGCGAGCAGTTCGCCGGGATGCACGCCGAGGGTGAGGTCGGTGACGGCGTGCACGGTGGCGTCCCGGAGTCGGAACCGGACGCCGAGCCCCTGGACGTCGAGCACCGGACCGGGCCCGCCGGGCCGCTGCGGGTCAACCAGCGAGGCGATGCCGGCCGGCCGCTCGGCGGTGACGCTCTGGTCGGTCTTCACAGTTGCAACTCCGCTCGGACGCGGGGATCGAGTCGGTCCCGCCAGTGGGCCGCGAGGACGGCGATGGCCAGGGTGACCACGACGATGACCGCTCCCGGGGCGAGGCTGGCCCACCAGGCGCCGGCCAGCAGCGAACCCTGACCGTCGTTGATCATGTTGCCGAGCGAGGCGAGGTGCGGCGGCAGGCCGAGCCCGAGGAAGGAGAGCGCGGTCTCGTGCCAGACGGCGTGCGGGATCATCAGCGTGATGGCCAGGGCCAGCCGGGGCAGTACGTGTGGCAGCAGGTGCCGGGTCAACACCCGCCGCCGGCTCGCGCCCCCGGTGATCGCCGCGTCGACGAATGGCCGGTTACGCAGGCTCAACAGCTCGGACCGGACGATCCGGGCGGTGGAGAGCCAGTGGGTGAGCCCGATCGAGGCGATCACCGCGCCGAGGCTGGGCCGGAGCATCCCGACGATGAAGATGCCGAGCAGCAGGTGCGGCAGGGCCGCGACGGTGTCCACGATCCGCATCAGTATCCGGTCCACCCACCCGCCGACGGCGCCGGCGATCCCGCCGACGATGCCGCCGATCACGGTGGCGACCAGCGCGGCGACCGCGCCGACGAGCAGCGAGACCCGCAGCCCGTAGAGAGCGCGGTGTGCGACGTCGCGGCCCAGCTCGTCGGTACCGGCGGGATGCGCCCAGGATGGGGCCAGCCGGATCCGGTCCAGGGCAACGGCGCTCTGGTCGAGCGGCCAGAGCAGCGGGGCGAGTAGGCAGGCGGCGACCGCCACCAGCAGCACCGCGCCGGCCACGGCCGCACCGGTCTGGCCGGGACGCAGCCGGAGGCGGGGCCGCCGGAAGGCGACGGTACGGGTTCGGGTGAGGTCAGCCATCGATGCGTACCCGGGGATCGGCGGCGGCGTAGCCGAGGTCGGCGGCGAGGTTCGCGGCCAGCACCACGGCGGTGGTCAGCAGGGTGGTCGCGGCCAGCAGCGGAAAGTCGCTGCCCAGCGCGGCGTGCACGGTGACCGCGCCGAGCCCGGGCAGCGAGAAGACGGTCTCGACCAGGACCGCGCCGCCGACGAGTTCGGGCAGGTGCGTGCCGACCAGGGTGAGGAAGGGCAGCAGCGCGGTGCGCAGCGCGTGCCCGAACAGCACCGTCCGGCCGGGCAGTCCCCGGGCTCGGGCGGCGAGCACGTGGTCGTCGCGGAGGCTGTCGGCGACCGCGTCCCGGACGAAGAGCACGAACCACGGGGCCTGGGAGACCGCCAGCACCCCGACCGGCAGCACGAGGTGGTGGGCGACGTCGCTCCACGAGGTGCCGGTCGCGGTCACGTCGGTCAGCCCGCCGGCCGGCAGCCAGCCCAGGGCGAGCGCGAAGAGGGCGATGGCGGCGAGACCGAGCCAGAACACCGGCATCGACTGGACCGCGTACGCGACCGCCCGCAGGCCGCGGTCGAAGAGCCCGGCACGCCGGTACGCGGCCAGCGACCCGAGCAGCAGGCTCGCCACGAGTACGACGGCGAGCGCGGCGCCGACCAGCAGCAGTGTCCAACCGGCGCGGGCGGCGATGACCGAGCCGACCGCCTCGTGTCGACTCGTCGACCAGCCCAGATCGCCGCGGAGCAGGTTGCCGGCCCAGCGCAGGTACTGCACCGGAAGCGGGTCGTCGACACCCCAGTTGGCGCGGATCTGCGCCAGGTTCTCCTCGCTGGTGGTGAACGCGGCCGCCCCGGCGTACTGCTTCGCGGGGTCGACCGGGGAGAACGCGCCGAGGGCGAACATGCCCATGCTGGTGGCGACGAGCACCGGTACGCCGACCAGCAGCCGGCGCCGCACCACCACACCCGCCGCGGCGAGCCGGCTCCCCGGTCGCCGGGTCACCGCCGGGTCCAGGTGTTGATGTTCCACCAGAGGCTGTTCGCCACGTCGTGCTCGTGCGGCTCCACCCGGGGCGCCACGCCGTCGATCGAGTCCCGCAGCACGTAGGTGTGCTTCAGGTAGGTCAGGTACACCCACGGCAGGTCGGCGGCGAGCTGCTTCTGGAACGTCGAGTACGCCTGCTTGCGCCGGGCCGGGTCGGACTGGTCCCGGCCCTGCTGCAACGCCTGGTCCACGACCGGGGACCGGTAGTGCCCGGGGTTGAAGTAGCCCTGACCGGCGAACCGGGACCCGAACAGCTTGTAGGAGACGAAGTCCGGGTCGTACGGGCTGCCGTATCCCATGATCAGTGCGTCGGAGTTGAGCCGTGCGTCGATCGCGTCCCAGGTCAGACCGGTCGGGGTGATCTCGATGCCGACCTTGCGGGCATCCGCGGTCACCGCCAGCGCCAGCTCCTTGCGGAGGCTGTCGGCGGCCGGGTACATCAGGGCGAACCGGGCCGGCCGGCCGTCCCTGGCCCGGATACCGCCCGCACCGGGCGTCCAGCCGGCCGCGTCGAGCAGGGCGGTGGCCGACGCCGGGTCGGCGGTGGGCTTGCCGACGACGTCCGGTTCGGCGTACTCCGAGGTGGGCGGGACCGGTCCGTACGCCGGCTCACCGGCGCCGCCGAGTACCCCGTTGACCATCGCGGCCCGGTCGACGGCGAGGTTGAGCGCCCGCCGGATCGCCGGGTCGGCGGTGACCGGGTTGCCCATCGGCAGCATCACGCCCCGGTAGTCGGCCGTCGGGACCCGCTCGACCCGGTAGCCGGCGCGGCCGTGGAAACCGGCGGCGAGCTTCGGGGCCAGCTCGGCGACGTCGAACTCGCCGGCCCGCATCCGCTGGGCCCGGATGTTGTCGTCGGCGACGAAGGCCACCACCAGCCGCCGGTTCGTCGGCCCGCCGGCGAAGTAGCGGTCGTTGGCGGTGAGCACCAACCGGTCGCCGGGGGTCCAGGACTGCACCTGGTACGGGCCGGTGCCGACCGGCTTGCGGTTGAACTCGGCCTTGTTGATGTCCTGTCCGCTCAGTGCCCCGGCCGGCACGACGCCCAGGGTGAGGCGTTGCAGGAACGGCGCGTACGCGTACCGCAGCCGGAACACCACGGTGGCCGGGTCCGGCGCCTCGACCGATTCCAGCATCTCCAGGTCGGACCGGAGCGTGGAGTCCACCCTCGGGTCCAGCACGGCCCGGTAGGTGAATACCACGTCGTCGGCGGTGAGCGCCGTACCGTCATGGAAGACGACCCCGTCGCGCAGCGTGGCCGTCACGGTCCGGCCGTCCGCCGAGACCGCCGGCAGTTCCCTGGCGAGGCCCGGGACCAGTTGATTCTGCTCGTCCCGGGCGACCAGCCCGTCGAAGATCAGTGATGCGCCGTCGACACCGTAGTTGAGTACCGGGTTCAACGTGTCCGGTTCGCCGCCGGTGGCGACCACGAAGGTGTCACCGGCCGCCGTCGACGCCCCGGGTGTGGTCGAGGACGAGCAGGAGGCGACGGCGAGCAGGCCAGCTACGGCGGCCATCGCCACGAGTCGCCGGGCGGTCGGACGAATCCGGATCACGGAGGTCTCCACGGAGGTCGGGCAGCAACGAGCGGGGCACCGGCGCGCCGACACCCACTGATGATCACCGTGGCAGAGTTGCCAAGCTTTTGCAACAACCGTGGTACTGCATTAAGCCGCTGTCGATCCTGTCCGACCGGACCGGGCGGGGCTACGAGCCGCGGCTGATGTCGAGCAGGTGGTGCTCCCCCTCGTGCACGGTGTGCCGGCCCAGCCACAACAGCGTCCGGACCTGCCGCTGCGGCCAGGGATAACTGCCGGTCCTGGCGAGTTGGGCCGGGCCGAGCCTGCCGAACGCCGTCGCCAGTTCTCCGGCCGCCGTGCCGAGCTCGTCGAGGACCACGGCCGGGTCCTGCTGGTTGTACGCGTCCGCGACCACCCGCTCGTCCCGCCCCATCGGCGTGAACTCCGGCTCGTCCACGGCAAGTGCCAGGGCGAGCCGCTGCGCCTGTACCTGGAAGACGTCCCGCACGTGGCAGGCGTACTCCAGGGGCGACCAGACCCGTTCGGCCGGGCGCCGTCGCGGATCCCGTGCCGCGCGCAGCCCGGCGGAGTACCGCGGCCCGAACCCGCGGAGCCGGTCGGGCAGCGCCTCGGAAGCAACGGTGGAATAGTCGAACCCGCACTCTTCGCAACGCTCCACGACCATCCAGGGTACGGCCGCGCGGGGAGCGCCGGTGCTGGACCAGGACGTGCTGCGGCGGGGCCGACCGGTGCAGCACCGGCCGGCCCCGCCTTCGTGGCTGGCGCGGTCCGCCGCGCAGCCCACCAGCTCTCTTCCCGGGTCTTTCTACCCGATCACGCTGACCGACGAGTTCGGGCCGACAGTGCCGAAGATCTTGCCCTTGAACGGCGCCGGCTTGGCCGGATCACTCACCAGCCGTACGGACAGGTAGTCCACCCCGCTGTTCAGGTAGAGCGCCCAGAACATTCCGTTCGCACCGATCCAGCTTCCGCCACCGCCGGGCCGCTGATAGGAGCAGCCCTCGACGTTCACCGCGGAGGCGCCGATGAAGAAGCCGGCCGAGTAGCGGTCCGTTCCGTCGGCACCGACGCCGGTGGAGTCCGCGGTGCAGCCGGAGACGGATGAACCCTTGCCGGTCACCTCGAACCCGCAGCCGTAGGTGTCCTGTGCCTCACAGCCCACCACGGTGGCGCGGGCCGACGAGATCCGGAAGGCGGGGCCGGGCGTGGACCCGCTGCCGGTGCCGTACGCCTTGCAGCCCCACACCTTGGTGTTGCCGCCGCCGACCAGGTACCCACCGCTGACGCCGCCCTGCGCCGAGCAACCGCTCACGAAGCCGTCCGAGGACTGGAGGTTGTACGCCCAGCCGCCGGCCTTCTCCACCCGACAGTCGGTGATCTTGTATTCGCGCATCCCGCCCGAGTAGGCGCCGCCCAGGTATATGCCGTCCGAGGTGGTGCCGGTGACGAAGACCCGCCCGAGCCACGGGGCCGGATCCGGACCGTACCGCGCGGGCTTCGTACTGATCTGGAGGTTGACGCCGTTCGTCGCCAGCCTCGCCCCGTCCAGTCCGATGTCGAACAGGCACATCCGGGAGCCGTCGAAGGTGCCCGACGGGGTGCTGACCATCGCGCCGGTGAACCCGCTGCCGGCCCGCAGCACCGTGCCGAGCGGACCGGCACCGACCAACGTCTGCCGGTCACCCAGGATGACTGGCGCCTTGATGGTGTAGGTGCCACCGGCGACATACACGGCGCCCTGACCGACCGCCCGCAGCGCCCTGTTGATCGCGTCCTGCGCACCGAGGCTGTCGTCGACCTCGTAGGTGGCGCCCGAACCGGCCGGTCCCACCCAGGGCACGCCGCTGGTCTCCGCTGCCAGCACCGGGGCCGCACCCACGAAGGGCGCTATCGCAGCCGCACCGGCGGCCGTGGCGACGGTGCTCCGCAGAAGCGCCCGGCGACTCCGACTCTCTTCTGGCACAAGTCCTCCCCAAAATCTCATGACGCCTGGCTGCGCGGCTACCGAAGGCCGAGCCGAGAACGTCGACGGCCGTCAATCCTGGATGATCTTTCCTCGGGTGTCCAGGGATCGGAGAGAACCGAGCGGAAATTCGGAGCCGGCGCTGAGCCGTCGGGCAACCACCTCCAGCGTCGCACCGGCCGCGACGCGAGCCGTCCAACTCCTCCTAGCGGGCGGCCGGGAAGTCGACCAGGTCGGGAATGGTGTGACCGGGCTGGCGGGCGGCGGCCAGTTCGGCCGGGACAAAGACCGGTTCACCACGGGCCTAACGGTTCCTCGGCGACGGCCAGCCGTGCGCCCGCTTGACCGGTTGAGTTCCGATCCACTTACCTGCTTGAATGTCTGGGGAGCACAGGGCCGGGCACGTCTCACCTCTCGCACCGTGACAGGAGACAACCATGCTCCGCAGGCCCCTGCTCAGTACCGTGCTGACCGCGCTCGTCGTCGCGCTCGGCACGCTCGTCGTCGCCAGACCCGCGCTGCCGGCGGAGGCACCGGCAGCCGTACGGATCATGCCACTCGGTGACTCCATCACCGGCTCCCCGGGCTGTTGGCGGGCCATCCTCTGGAACCGGTTGCAGAACACCGGGTACACCAATATCGACTTCGTCGGCACGCTCGGCCCGCAGGGCTGCGGGCAGCCGTACGACGGTGAGAACGAGGGGCACGGCGGTGCCCTGGTCACCACCGTGGCCGACCAGAACCAGTTGCCGCCCTGGCTCGCCGCCACCCGCCCGGACGTGGTGCTCATGCACTTCGGCACCAACGACGTCTGGAGCAACCGGGCCACCGCGACCATCCTCGCCGCGTACGGGAAGCTGGTGGACCAGATGCGGGCCAGCAACCCGGCCATGACGATCCTGGTAGCGAAGATCATCCCGATGGCGCCGAGCACCTGCGCCGAGTGCGGCCAGCGCGCGGTGGCGCTCAACGACGCCATTCCGGCCTGGGCCGCGTCGAAGACCACCGCCGGATCGCCGATCGTGGTGGTCGACCAGTGGACCGGGTTCAGCACGGGCAGCGACACCTATGACGGCGTACACCCCAACGCTGCCGGTGACCAGAAGATGTCCGACCGGTGGTATTCGGCGCTGACGGCGGCGCTGGACGGTGTCACGCCCACCCCGTCGCCGACCCGGACGCCCACCGCACCGCCCACCCGCACGCCGACCCCACCGCCGAGCACCACCGCACCACCGCCCACCACCACTCCGCCGCCGGCCGGCGGCTGCGCGGCGACCTACCAGAGCATCGGGCAGTGGCAGGGCGGCTTCCAGGGTGAGGTGACGGTACGCAACAACGGCACCGCCGCGAGCCGGTCCTGGACCGTCGAGCTGACCTTCGGAGCCGGTCAGCAGGTCAACCAGGCCTGGAACGCCACGGTGTCACAGAGCGGCGGGACCGTGACCGCCCGCAACGTCGGGTGGAACGGCTCGCTCGCCCCCGCCGGTACCGCCACCTTCGGCTTCCTCGGCAGTTGGACCGGCAGCAACCCGGCCCCGGCGGTCAGTTGCACCCTGGGCTGACCGGCACACCGTTGATCGCCCCGGGCCGCCTCCGGCCCGGGGCGTGCCCCCGCGCGAGGCGCTGGCTCAGCCCTCGGCGACCCGGTAACCGGCGATCGACGGCCAACGGACGGTGAGGACCACCGCCGGTTCCGGGGCCAGCCAGGAGTGGTCGACACCCGGCCCCCAGACCACGTAGTCACCCGGGCGGGTCAGCACGACGGTACGGTCCCGCAACTCGACATGGAACCGGCCGGAGACCAGCACCAGCAGGGCGGTACGCCGCTCTCCGGTCACCCACTCGGCCCGGGTGTCACCGGCCGGATGCACGCCCCACTTGACCTCGACGTCCGCGCTGTGCCGCACATCCACACCGGGCGGCATGAAGTGACCCAGCAGCCAGCCCTCGTTGTCCGCACCGTCGACGCCCGCCTGGCCGACGTAGATGCCGTCCCGCACCGGCCCTCCCTCCACCGGTCGGGCAAGCTATCACGGGCCACCGCGGCCGCCACGACCAGGCCGCCGAGGTTGCGGCGGCCCGGTACCCGCGCCGGCCGGGACAGCCGGTATACAGGGGGGATGCGCAACACGACCCTGGCCGGACGAATGCGTACGGCGGCGACCGCGCTGCTGGACGCGCTACCGGGGCCGGCCCGGGCGCTGGCCGCCCGCCCGTTCGACGACGAGGCCGGCCGGCGCTGGATCGAGTACCGGCCACTGCCCCGGCCGGGCGCCAGCCTCGCCGACCTCGACCGGACCGGTCGCAAGGCGACGCACCGGCTGCTGGCCACCGCGCTGAGTCCGCACGCGTACGCACAGGCGGCCACCGTGATGGCCCTGGAGGAGGTACTCGACCGGCAGGAGGACTGGCGACGGGGCCGGCACAGAGACGACTACCGGATCGTGGTCTTCGGCGACCCGGCCCGGGACGACCGCTGGTCCTGGCGGTTCGAGGGGCACCACCTCTCGGTGACGATGACCGTGGCCGGCGACCGGGTCTCCCCCGCGCCGCTCTTCCTCGGCGCCAACCCGGCGACGGTGAGCTACGCCGGCCGTCCGGTCAGCCGGCCACTCGGCCCCGAGGAGGATCTCGCCCGCGCCGTGCTCGACGCGATCGGTCCGGACGGACGCGGCGCGGCGATCGTCGCCGACGACGCGCCGGCCGACATCCGCAGCGGCACCCGGGCCCGGTACGACCGCCGGATCGAGCCGCCCGGGCTCCGGGCCGGCAAGCTCGGACCAACCGGCCGGGCGCTGCTCGACCAGCTCGTCGCGCTCTATCTCGACCGGCTTCCGCCGGAGCTCGCCGGCCAGGAGGCGGCCCGGGTCCGCCGGGGCGATCTCTACTTCGCCTGGGAGGGGCCGACCAGGCCGGGCGGGCGGCACTACTACCGCGTCCAGGGCGAGGACCTGCTGATCGAGTACGACAACACCAGCGAGGACGGCAACCACGCGCACACCGTACTGCGGCGCCCGCGCGGCGACTTCGGTGCCGACCTGCTCGCCGAGCACCGCGCCACCGCCCACTCCTGAGTCGGGCGGCGGACGGACCGCCTCAGCCGCCCCGGCGTCGGCCGAACCCTCCGGCCACCGACGTGGTCGGCGGGCCGAACCCGTCGAAGCTGGTCGGTTCGCCACGCCTCTGATCGAACTGCCGGACCAGGCTGCCGCCGAGTCGCACCCCGACCGCGCCGAGGACCAGGCCGAACAGCTCGACCGCGACCAGCCCACCGCTCGCCCCGTGCTCCGGCTCGCCCGACCTGATCAGGCAGGCGAAGACGAACAGCACCGCGACGGCGGCGTTCACCAGGTTGAAGGTGACGGCGGTTCGCCGGGTCGGGTCGCCCGGCACGTCCCACAGGTCGACCATGCCGGCCGCCGTGGCGAGCCCCCCGGCGACCAGTGCCGCCACCGCCGTCCAGTAGCCGACAAGTCCCAGGAACGCCGGTCCGCCGAGTACGTCGGTCAGGTCGAAGACCGTGGCGCAGACGAACAGCCCGAACGGAAAGGTCACCAACATGGGCTGGATCGGATGTCCATGCACCCGCAGGCGGCTCTGCATGGTGGCGCCTCCCCGGCTCGCTTCTCGGCCAACCTCCAGCGTGCTACCCCCGGGCCGCCCCGCCGAAACGACGCGTGCCCGCGCGGTCCACGCCGGACGGTCAGCTGTCGCGACGCCGGGCCACCGAGGTGACCAGCCGCTCGGCCACCTCCCGTAGCGGGATGGCCAGTGCCGCCGAGGCGGACCGCAACACCCGTAGCGCCTCCGTGGCCGGACAGCCACGTTGAGTCATGATAACCCCAACCGCCTGGTCGATGACCTGCCCGGCCGTGAGTGCGTTCTCGGGTTCGCCGGCCGACCCGGTCTGCCGGTCCCGGACCGCGCCGAGGAGCAGGCCGACATGTTCGGCCAGCAGCATCGCGGTGAGCTGTTGACTGGCGGTCAGCACTCCCGGCTCCCGGGCGTACAGGTTGATCGACCCGACCACGTGCTCGTCGACGTCGACCGGTACGGCGAGCACCCCGCGTACGCCCAGCGCCAGCGCCCGGCCGGTCCACGGCCGCCACCGGGTCTCGGTACGCAGGTCCGCCGACCAGACCAGTTCCCGGGAGCGGATCGCCACCATCGCCGGTCCGTCCTGGCCGTGCCGGACGTCGTCGAGGTCGCCGAGTCGGGGTTCCGAGGCTGCGACCGAGGCGGGTGCCCCGGCCCGCAGCACGGTGACCCCGCACCAGGTCACCGCCGGGATGGCGTCTCGTACGGTACGTACCAGCCGGTCCAGTGCGGCGTCGAAGTCGTCGCTCGCGATCAGTCCGGCAGTCACTTCGCGGAGCAGGGCGGCGGTCTCCAACACGCCCGGGGCTTCGGTCGACGGCTCCGTCGTCGTCCTCAGCCTCAGCACCGTTCCGGAACCCCCGCCGGTACCGCTGCCGCGGTACGCCCGGTTCGTGCCGTCGCCTGTCTCATGTCGCCTCTCCCCCGCCGTTCGGCGATCCCGTGCCGGTACGGACCTGCGCTACTACCCGAGCGCCGGGTGGACAAACCACCCGTTCCAGGAAGAGAACGATCGCCCCCGTCCCGGGGTTGCCGTCAGGCTTCCGACGATCAACCCCGGGATCCGCGGGTGCGGTGCGGTCAGCGCGGGGTGGAGCTGAGCCGGCGGCCGACGGCGGCGATCAGACGGTCGAGTTCCGAGCCGAACGGGTTGTCGTGCACCAGGTAGGTCCAGGTGGCGCTGGGTCGCACCAGCTCTCCCTCGCCCGGCTCCCAGTCCTCGTCGAACTCGTTCTCCTCGAAGGTCTCCACCGTACGGGTCTCGATCTCCGGGACCAGCGCGTTGAACGCCGGCACCGCCGAGCGGTGGAACTCGTCAAGCGGGTCGAGCCGGCCGAGCGCCCGCAGGTGCACGCCCTCGCGCACCTCGGAGAGCTCGGCCAGGTGCTGCGCCCAGAGCCGGTCGAGGTGGTAGAGCGCGATCGACCGCCCGACCTTGGAAAGGAGATCCTCGTCCATCTCCTTGGCTCGGTCCGGGAAGCGCTCGGTCAGCATCTGCGCCGCCACCTCGGTGGTGAGCAGCCGCTCCCGGCGCTCGGCCAGCGCCTTGCGCTGCTGCTCGATCACCACGCTGTACCGCCAGGTGTTGCGGTGGATCTCGTGGTTGACGCCCTCGGCGATCCGCTGGGCGTGCTCGACGGCGAAGTCCACCTGCTCGTCGGTGACCAGACCGTCGGCGTTCATCCGGGGCGACGGCGGGATCGCGTCCGGGGCGTGCCGGACGACGAGGTTGTCCTCCAGACTGACGAAGAAGACCGAGCGACCCGGGTCGCCCTGCCGGCCGGCCCGGCCCCGGAGCTGGTCGTCGACCCGCCGGCTGTCGTGCCGGCCGCTGCCGATGACGAAGAGGCCGCCGAGTTCGGCGACCCGGTCGCGGTCGGCCTGGTCGCTGCCGCCGAGCCGGATGTCGACACCCCGGCCGGCCATCTGGGTGGAGACGGTCACCGCGCCGTACTTGCCGGCCTCGGCGATGATCGCCGCCTCCTCGGCGTCGTTCTTGGCGTTCAGTACCGTGCACGGCACCCCGGCCCCGCGCAGCGCCTCGGCGAGTCGCTCGGACTCCTGGACGTCCAGGGTGCCGATCAGCACCGGGCGGCCGGTCTCGTGCTGCTCCTGGATCTCCTGGATCAGCGCCTCTTCCTTCTCACCCCGGGTGGCGTAGATCCGGTCCGGGTCGTCGATCCGGACGCAGGGCGTGTTCGGCGGGATCACCGCGACCTCGAGCGAGAAGAACTCCCGCAACTGGTCGCCGACCAGCACCGCCGTGGCGGTCATCCCGCAGACGGTCCGGTAGAGCGCGACGTACGCCTGCACGGTGATGGTGCCCAGCACCTCACCCTCGGCGGTGGCGTCGAGCCCCTCCTTCGCCTCCACCGCCGCCTGGAGCCCGTCGGGCCACCGGCGGCGCTGGGCGACCCGGCCGCGCATCTCGTCGATCAGCTCGACCCCGTCGTTGCGGACGATGTAGTCGACGTCCCGGTGCAGCAGGGCGTGCGCGTGCAGGGCGACGTTGACCGCCGAGAGCTGCTCGACGTGCTCGTCGTCGTAGAGGTCGACGCCGCCGAGCCGGGCCTCGACCTCGGCGAGTCCGGCGTCGGTGAAGGCGACGCTGCGGCCGTCGTCGGCCACCGTGTAGTGCCGCCCGGCCCGCAGCCCGCGGACCACCGCCGCGGCCTGGTGCACCGGGTCCTGCTCACCCGGCACCGCGCCGGCCAGCACCATCGGCACCCGGGCCTCGTCGATCAGGATGGAGTCGGCCTCGTCCACGATCGCGGTGGTCAGCGGCGGCTGCACCCGGTCGTCGATGTCGGTGACGAGCTGGTCGCGGAGGAAGTCGAAGCCGGCCTCGCTGACCGAGACGTAGGTGACGTCGCAGGCGTAGGCTGCCTGGCGCTCTTCGCGGGTGGACGCCTCGGTCACCCAGCCGACGCGGAGCCCGAGCAGCCGGTAGACCGGCGCCATCCACTCGGCGTCCCGGCGGGCCAGGTAGTCGTTGACGGTGAGCACGTGCACCGGCCCGTTGCCCCGCCGCACGTGCCCGTACGCGGCGATCGTCGCGGTCAGCGTCTTGCCCTCACCGGTGGCCATCTCGGCGACCTTGCCGGCCAGCAGCGACATGGCGCCGAGCAGCTGGACGTCGTACGGCCGCTGGTCGAGCCCGCGCCGGGCGGCCTCGCGGCCCACCGCGCAGATCTCGACGAAGTCCTCGGCCTTGCCGGCCGCCTCGGTCAGCTCGGCGTCGTCCAGCTCGGTGAGTTCCTCCTCGCGCGCCTCGATCGTGGGCAGCAGCTTCTCCAGCGGCGCCAGATCAACTGTGGTGCCCGGACGTTGGAGGAAACGCCGGACCCTGGTCTTCAACCGTTGCGACACACCCATGACGCGCAACGGTACGCGAACTTCCCCGCAAAGTGCGGCCCGCCCGGCCGGCGCCGGATCCACTCTCGGCAGGACCGGTGGCAGGATGTCCGTACCGCCCGAGTGTGCCCGAATGGGCGGATTGGGAGCTCTGCTCCGGCTGGTCACCGGAGACCTGACCCCGACGGCCCGGCGAGCCGTACCGGCGTCCTCCGGGGCGCAGGGCCCGGACGGTTGAGCCGGCACCGGCGGGGAAGGCTGTAGGGCTGCACCGGGGCCCGGCCGGGCGCCGGTCGAGGCACAGTTGGGGAGGTCGCCGTGCGTCGCTCGCGTACGCCCGTGTCACCGGCGCTGGAGACGTGGTCCACCCACCGTACCGGGGTGGCCGACCAGTGGACGCCGCGACAGCTGGCACACCTGAAAGGGACCCGCACGGTCAGTGTGGTGATTCCGGCCCGGGACGAGGAGGCCACCGTCGGCGCGATCGTGGCGGCTATCCGGGCCTGCCTGGTCGAGCAGGTCGACCTGGTCGACGAGGTCGTGGTGGTCGACTCCCGGTCCAGCGACCGGACCGCCGCGGTGGCCGCGGCGGCCGGGGCGCGGGTGGTCGGCCAGGACGAGATGACCCGGGGGCTGCCCCGGCTCGACGGCAAGGGGGACGCACTCTGGGCCGGGCTGGCCGCGTCAATCGGTGACCTGGTCGCCTTCGTCGACGCCGACCTGCGGGAGTTTCAGCCCCACTTCGTCACCGGCCTGCTCGGTCCACTGCTCACCGACCCCTCCGTCGCGTTCGTCAAGGGCTTCTACCACCGCCCGCTGGTCGGCACCGGTGGTGTGGAGACGGAAGGCGGCGGCCGGGTGACCGAACTGGTGGCCCGACCGCTGTTCAACCTCTTCTGGCCGGAACTGGCCGGGTTCGTCCAGCCGCTCGCCGGGGAGTACGCCGGCCGGCGGGACGTACTCGAACGGGTGCCCTTCGTCTCCGGCTACGGCGTCGAGACGGCGATGCTGATCGACCTGCTGGAGATGTGCGGCCTGGACGCCCTCGCCCAGGTCGACCTCGGCGAGCGCCTGCACCGGCACCAGGACACCGAGGCGCTCGGCCGGATGTCCGGGCAGATCATGCACACGGTCTGGCAGCGACTGTGCCGACGGGGACTGGTCGAACAGACCGCGCCACCGGGGAACCTACTGGTGCAGTTCCGCCGGGACGGCAGCAGCGCGCTACCCAACCTGCACCGGGAGATCGTGGTCAGCGACATCTCGGTCCGGGAACGCCCGCCGCTGGTGCAGCTGCAACCGGCGTCGCGCAGGGCCGCGGTGTGACCGGGCACGGCGCTCCCGCCGGGCGGGCCCGGGAGGACCAATGAGCCTGACGGTACTGATGAACGCCGGCCCGTGGCTTCCGGTGCCACCGCCCGGGTACGGCGGGATCGAAAACGTCGTCGCCACGCTGGTGCCGGAGCTGCGCCGGCTCGGCGTACGGGTGGTGCTCGCCTCGACCGGCGACGCCACGCTGCCGGTCGACGAACTGCTGTCGGTCTTTCCCGACGGCCAGTTCGGGGCGCTGCAACGGCCGTACAACCAGGTTTGCGGGATCTCACACGCGCACCTGAACGGGGTGGTCCGGGCGCTGCGTGAACGGGACGACATCGACCTGGTGCACGACCACGTGGAGGCGGTCGGGCTGGCGGTGCTGACCGCGATGGGTCCGGGCAGCGGTCCTGCGCTGCACACCCTGCACTGGGACCTCGGCAAGCATCCCGACCTCTACGGATACCTGGACGGCGGCGGCCGGGTGCGGGTGAACGGGGTCTCGGCGGCACAGCTCGCCCGGGCCCCGCGGGCGCTGCGCGACCACGCGGTCGGGCACGTGCACCTGGCCACCCCGCTCGCGGTGGACGCCGACCGCCGGCCGCCGGTGGAGAAGTCCGACCACCTGGTGATCCTCGGCCGGATCACACCGGGCAAGGGGCAGCACCTCGGGGCCCGGCTCGCCCACCAGGCCGGGTTCGACCTGGTGCTCGCCGGACCGGTCGGGCCGTACCGGCGGCCGGAGGAACTGGCCGCCGCCGGGCCGGAGGCGGGACAGAATCCGGACGTGCGGTACTGGCGCGAGCAGGTTGCCCCGCTGGTGGACGACGACCGGGTGCGCTGGGTCGGGATGGTGGCCGGCAGTGCCCGGGACGATCTTGTGGCGGCGGCCCGGGCCAGCCTCTTCCCGCTGTGCTGGGAGGAGCCCGGCGGCACCGCGGTGATCGAGTCGCTGGCGCTCGGTACCCCGGTGCTGGCGATCGGCCGGGGCTGCCTGCCGGAGCTGATCGAGCACGGCCGCACCGGCCTGCTCGCCGACGACGAGGACGGCCTCGCCGATCTGGTGTGGGAGGTCGCCGTGCTGGACGAGCGGGACTGCCGGCTGGAGGCCAGCCGCCGGTTCACCCCGGCGACGATGGCCGAGCGCTACGTCGAGCTGTACGAGCGGGTACGCCGCTCGGCCGCGGCGGGGCAGCGAGCGGAGCCGGTGCGCGGGTGAGTCGGCGCCGCTCCGGCTCCTCGGCGCCTGGGCGGGTATCACCGGTTTTCACCCGTTAGAAGCAAAGAGAGCGGAAGTTGGTGTCCTGCCGGGTTTTGCCGGTGGAACACCGGGTAGTCGCCCCTCGTCCCAGCCGTGACCGAGGGGTGAGCCGGCGATGTCGAACCGAGTGGTGACCGAGCCAGAGCCAGAGCGCGAGCCGGTGATCCTGGCCCCCGCTGGTTCGGGTGGTTATCCGGGGCCGGTTCGGGGTGTGGTGCCGGGCAGTACGTTGCTTCGGTTGTTGGGTACCACGGATGCGAAGCAGATCGGGTTGTTGTATCTGGTGACGTCGTT
>NZ_JBEEAC010000056.1:0-23473 GCF_040120695.1 Plantactinospora sp. B6F1
AGTGGGTGCGGGCCGGGTCGTCGCGACGAGGGCGGCAATCCGGCCGAGCGCGCTGGCCGGACCGGTACGCACGACCGCGCCGGTGGCGCGCCCGGTGACCACGACGGTGCCGGCGAACGCCTCCGCGTCGGCCTGCCGGGTCACCGGTATGGACTCGCCGGTCAGCGCGGCCTCGTCGAGTTGCAGCCGGTACGCCTCCCGCAGCCGGAGGTCGGCCGGGACGACGTCACCCGGCTCCAGATGCACCAGATCGTCCCTGACCAGCTCGGCGGCGGGGACGATCAGGTGCTGGCCGTCCCGCTCCACCCGTGCGGTCGGCGCGGCCATCCGGTCCAGGGCGGCGATCGCCCGGTCCGCCCTGACCTCCTGGAACACCCCGATCGCGGTGTTGACGACGACGACCAGGGCGATCACGACGGTGTCCGGATGGTCGCCCAGGGCCGTGGTCACCACGGCGGCCGCGATCAGCAGCGCGACGAGCGGGTCACCGAGCTGGTGCGCGATCCGGGTCACCAGGTGCCGTCGGGCCGGCGCCGCCACCGTGTTGGGCCCCTCGGCGCGAAGCCGGGCGGCAGCCGCCTGGGCCGTCAGTCCCCGCGCCACCACCGGTGCCGTGCTGGAAGCCATGACTTCAGCGTGCCGGCCGCTCCGCCCACCCGGCAGGGCCGGCCTCCCGGTCGGTCCGGGCCCTTGGACCCGTCCCGGCGCAAACGAGCACGTCCGGCAGAGGTGTACGGGGTGGGGCGTCCCTGTCCGGCGCGCCCGCTCGGCCGTCACGGGCCGAACAGGCGTACGATGGGGTCATCCCGGAAGCGACGACATCCCAGCCTTGAGGTGCCCGCCACACCGGCTCACCCCCCAGAGGGGGATGTCATGTCCAACCATCTCCGCGCCACCCGAGGCACGCCGATCGATTCCGCCACCGCGGCATCGCCGAAGGCCTCTGCCGCACCGTCGACGTCGCCGACGACCCGGATGCCACACACCCGCACCGGCGCCGCCTGGTTCGGGATCTGCGTCGCCGCGCTCCTCTGCGTGGTGCTGATCGTCTTCATGCTGCAGAACACCCGCAGCGTCGAGATCCACTTCCTGTGGATGCACGGCACTCTGCCGCTGGCCCTGGCCCTGCTGATCGCCGGTGTCGGCGTCGCGATCCTGACCATGGTGGTCGGCGCCGCCCGCATCACCCAACTGCGCAGACTGTCCCGCCGCCAGCGTCCCTGATCCGCGCCCCACACCCCGGTTGTCAACCATGCCCAGTCGCTCGCCCCGCTACTGGTCGCGGCTCGCGACTACGCCGGCAACCTCGACGCCTCGGCCCGCCATTCTCCCGACCGCAGCCTCTCGCCGGATCGCAACCGCGGCGACGGGCGGAAGGACGTTTCCATGACACACGCCACTGCTGCCAGCCGCGCGACGACGATCTCACCAACCCCGCCGTCGACTCCACGACTGCGGATGGAACCCACCGGCTCCCGCCGTACCCTCCTGGATGGCGGTTGGTGGCCCCGCTCGACCGACCCGGTCGCGGAGCTGCCGGGTCTCGTCCTGGCCATCGACAAACTCCGCGGACCCGTCACCAGGCTCGTCCTCGCCGCCGACGGCTGGGACACTCATCCCCGCCGGTTGGGGGTGGCGGGCCGGGTCCTCCGGCTGGGCTACTTCAGCAGCCAGCCCGTCAGCCTACTCACCGCGCTGCGCGACAACGGTGACCGCGTCGACCTGCTGGTCGTCCCGCCGGAGACCGCGAGCGACACCGCCGACGCGGCCATGGTCCTCGCCGCCGTCACCAGCAACCAGGTGCACCCCCAACACATCCTGCTCGCCGTCGCCGCGTCGTCCAACCCTCCTGCGGTCGATGACGCTGCCGAAGCGGTGTAGCAGGACGAAGGCGGTCAGTTGGGTCTCGCGCCCCCGGGGTCTTGTCGGACGTGCGGTAAGGCGGAGCTGGCGTCCCGTCGATGGCGTGGGCAGACCAGTGTCCGTTTCCTTGCCTTCAGGGGTTGAGGTACGCGAGGACGGCGAGGACCCGGCGGTTGTCGTCGTCGGATGGTGGCATGTCGAGTTTGGTGAGGATGTTGTTGATGTGCTTGCTCACGGCTTTCTCGGTGATGCCGAGCTTGGCCGCGATCGCGGCGTTGGAGCGGCCCTCGGCCATCACGCCGAGCACTTCGCGTTCCCGGGAGGTGAGCACCGCGAGTGGCTCCCGGCGGGCGAGCAGTTGCGACACCACGTCAGGGTCCATTGCGGTGCCGCCGTCGGCGACCCGGCGTACGGCGTCGACGAACTCGCCGACGTTCGACACCCGATCCTTGAGCAGGTAGCCGACACCGCCGTGCGGGGTGCTGAGCAGTTCGCGGGCGTAGAGGGGCTCGACGTGTTGGGAGAGCATGAGGATCGGCAGGCCGGGGATCTGGGCGCGGGCCGCGATCGCGGCTTGCAGACCTTCGTCGGTGAATGTCGGTGGAAGACGGACGTCGACAACCGCCACCTGTGGCTTCTGTGTGATCAGGGCCGACAGCAGCGCCGGGCCGCTGTCGACCGCTGCGACGACGTCGAAGTCGAAGGCCTGTAGGAGGCGGGTCAGTCCGTCACGGAGGAGGGCATGGTCCTCGGCGATGACAACACGCACGGCACCTCCATGGTGATGACGGTCGGCCCTCCGGGCGGACTCGACAGCGCCATCGTGCCATCGAACGCGGCGAGGCGGCGTGCGATGCCGTGCAGACCGGTGCCGGAGGCGGGGTCCGCACCTCCGGTGCCGTCGTCCGTGACGACCATCGCCAGCACACCGTCGGCATGCCGTAACGACACCGATCCGGTACGCGCGCGGCTGTGCCGGATCATGTTGGTCAGCGTCTCGGCGACCGCGAAGTACGCCGCGGACTCCACGGGTGTGTCGGGCCGGCCTGAAAGGGCGGCATCGACCGTGATCGGTACCGGGAGGCTGAGCGCCAACGCGCGGACCGCGCCGTCCAAACCGCGTTCGGCGAGCACCGGCGGGTGAATGCCGCGGACCAGGTGCCGCAGCTCGACGAGTGCCGTGCCGCTGGACTCACGCGCTTCGGCGAGCAGTTCGTGAGCCGCCGTCGGGTTCCGGTCGATCAGTTCGTCGGCCAGGCCGATCATCATGCCCAGCGAGACGAGGCGTGCCTGGACGCCGTCGTGCAGGTCGCGTTCGATGCGGCGCAGCTCCGCTGCCTGGGCATCCACGGTGTCAGCACGCGTCGTTGTCAGCTGGGTGACGCGCAGCCGGAGTTCGGCGGCCCTGGTCGGCGAGAGGAAGAGCCGGGCGAAGTACGCGTCGACGCGGCCCAACCACGGCGCGGCCCAGAGACCGCCGACGAGGATGACGGCGCCTTGTGGCAGGCAGAGCAGCCCGTCGCTGAACGTGTCGATCGACCAGATGGCGCCGTAGCCGTACCAGCCGGTGCCGAGCCAGATCCACAGCGGCGTCAGTGTCAGACCCGCGAGCCCGTACAACGGCACGACCACACGGATCGTCCCGAGCGTGACCCCGACGATCGCGCCGGGCAGGAGCCAGGCAAGATCGCGCCACGTGGCCGGGTCCGTCACGATCCACCGGAAACGCTGCCAGCCACCGGCCAAGGCCCCGTCCGGGGGCGCGTGGTACGGGCTGGTCACAAGGACACCGGTCCGTGAGGCACGTCTGCGTTCGAGATCGGCACGCATCCGGACCAGCGTCATCGTCCAGGGCACCAGCGCCAGACCGAGGAACGGCACCGGAGTCAGGGCCAGCACGACAACGGACACGGCGAACAGCAGCACGTTGGTGAACGCCAGTCCGACTCCGGCCATGCCGGACAGCACGGAGCGCGCGCCGCGCCGGGCCCACCGGCCCAACCCTTCGCCCGTCCCGGCCGCGTTCACAGGTCATATTGTGCCCGCAGGCTCAGGGCGCAATCGTGGTGCTAGCACCTCCGTGACGGAGGACGTAGCGCTCCTGACGACGCCGGCATCAGCGGCTTTGATAGAGGCATGACGATTACCATGACGCCGTCGCGGACAACGACCGGCAGCGACTTCGCCGTCCTGTCCCGGCGGATCAGCGGCGAGGGGCTGATGCAGCGCCGGCCCGCCTACTACATGGTCCGACTGACCCTCGTCACGCTCATGCTCATCGGCGGTTGGACCGCCTTCTTCGCCATCGGCTCGTCCTGGTGGCAGTTGGTGACGGCCGCGTTCCTCGCCGTCACGTTCACCCAGGTCGCGCTCGTCGCGCATGATCTGGCGCACCGTCAGGTGTTCCGCACGAAACGCCCCAGTGAGTTCGCCGGACGGCTGGCCGGGAACCTCGGGGTCGGGATGAGTTACGGCTGGTGGATGGAGAAACACACCCGTCACCACAACAATCCCAACCACGACGACCTCGACCCGGACGTCGCGCCCGAGGTGCTCATCTGGGCCACGACGTCGGCCCTCGGCCGGCGCGGGCTGAAGGGCTTCATCACCCGGCATCAGGCCGCGCTGTTCTTTCCGCTCCTCACCCTGCTCGCCGCCGATCTGAAGGTGTCCAGCATCAAGGCGTTGCGCAACGGCACCGTGAAGCGTCCCGGCCTGGAAACCACGCTGCTGGTCCTGCACGCCGTCGGCTATCTCTCGGCACTGCTGATCGTTCTCTCGCCGCTGCAGGCCATCGCCTTCCTGCTGGTACACCAAGCGCTGTTCGGCGTCTACCTCGGCATGACATTCGCACCCAACCACAAGGGCATGCCGCACCCGACCGGTGCCGAGGACTACCTCCGCAAACAGGTACTGACCTCCCGCAACGTCCACGGCGGCTGGTTGACCGACACGGCGCTGGGCGGCCTGAACTACCAGATCGAGCACCACCTCTTCCCCGGCATGCCGACCCCCAATCTGCGCAAGGCCCAGCCGATCGTGCAGGCGTACTGCGCCGAGATCGGCGTCGCCTACGAACAGACCAGCCTCATCACCTCCTACCGCCAAGCCCTGCAATACCTGCACCAGGTGGCCGCACCGGCCCGCGCCGAACATGCGACACGCTGACGGCCAGCCATGGCCCTGGGCGCCCGGAGATGTGTGAGGCGGACCGAGCGACCGCAACCGCTGCCGGATAGGAAGCTGGTCGGCCCCGGAGGGGATTTTACGTGTAACCTTCGAGGTAGCCGCGCCGAACGACGCGCGCAGCTCGTCGAGCCTGCAACGGCCGCTTTATCCGACAGGCCGTTGCTTCCCGGCTAAGGGCCCAGCCCTCGCCCGCCCTTCAAGCGATTCTTGTCTGAGTTGAGCTGGAGGAGCACAATGGCTCCCGATCTTTCGCCCGTGACCGCGCCCGCGCGGCCAACCATCGACACAGGTTATCCGCAACCCGCGACGGCCCGGCTCAGCGCCGCCGGAGAGATCGACCTGGCAACCGCGCCGATGCTCCGCGACCAGCTGCTCACCCTGCTGCGGGATCGGGCTCCCGCAGTCCTCATCGTGGACCTCGCCGGGGTTGCGTTCCTGGATTGCGCCGGCATCCGCGCACTCGTCGGCGTCCGCAACGCCGCTGGCGAGACCGGATGCCAGATGCGAGTCACCGGTCCGCAACCCTTCGTCCGCCGCGTCCTGGAGGTGACCGGGTTGCTCGGGATCCTCACCGCTCCCATCGAGCAACCGCAGCGCCTTCGCCGCCCAAGATTGATTCATCCGTCCGGTACGAGACCCGCCCCCGCGGGCGACGCTCATCAGCCTGCGGGGACATGGAGCGGGCCGGATCTGCCCAGGGTCATGGCATCGTAATGCTGTGCACATGAGCAGCCCTGTCATCGCCGCTGGACGCCGACACTCGTTGGGGCTGCGCGCCGATGGCACAGTGCTGGCGGCCGGCACGGGGGCATCTGGTGAGTGTCGAGTCGAGGATTGGGCCAGGGTGGTCGCCGTGGCGGCGGGCAACGTTCATTCGGCGTCGAACACCGGGCGGTCCCACAGCATCGGCCTGCGCGCGGACGGCACCGTGCAGGCGACAGGCTGGAACGGTGACGGGCAGTGTGACGTCGCGTCGTGGCGCGGCGTAACCCATGTCGCCGCGGGCTGGCGCCGCACCTTGGGACTACTTGGTGACGGCACCGTGCTGGCCGCGGGACGACTTCGCGAGGGAGCATGCGACGTGAGCCGGTGGCGTGAGGTTGTCGCGTTGGCCTGCGGCGACTGGCATTCGGTGGGACTCAGAGCCGATGGGACCACCGTTGCCGTGGGGAACGATCGCCGTGGGCAGTGCGCGGTCGACACGTGGTGGGACGTTACCGCCGTCGCCGCTGGCTACCTTCACACGGTCGGTCTCACCAACGACGGACGCGTCCTCGCGGTGGGGGATCGATCGACGGGCGCCTGTGACGTGGGTGCCTGGCGGGATGTCGTGGCAGTGGCGGCTGGGAGCTACCACACCGTCGGGGTCACCGCGGCTGGTCGAGTCGTGGCCGTGGGAAGCAGAGATTCCGGCCAGTGCGACGTGGCCGACTGGCGCGAGGTCGTCGCGGTGGCGGCCGGATCCACCCACACTCTCGGAGTACGCGCGGACGGAACAGTTGTCGCCGCCGGAAGCAACGAGCACGGTCAGTGCGACGTCAGCGGCTGGGACGCCATCCGGTTGCCCAACCAGTGTTCTGCGCCGGCGACTCGCCTACCCGGGCGGGGATCGGTCCACCGCGTGGATCTGTGACCTGGTGCGGGGCGGGAACGATAGCGTTGTGGACGTGGGCAACGACGATCTGGGTCACGTCGGGTCAGATATCGACGTGCTGGTCGTGGGGGCCGGTCCAACCGGTCTGGCCCTGGCGGCGCAGTTGCGTGCCTTCGGCGCCCGGGTGCGGATCATCGATCGCCAGGTCGACCGCGTGCATGAGTCCCGCGCGCTGGCGATCCAACCCCGAACCCTTGAGGTCCTCGACGGCCTCGGCGTCACCCCCGAACTCATCAGGCGTGGCAACCAGACGGTCCGGCTGCAGATGCACTTCAATGACCGGATTCTGCCGGTACCACTGTTCGACATCGGGACCACCGACACCGCATACCCGTACCTGTTGTTCCTGTCCCAGGCCGAAACGGAGCGCGTCCTCGGTGAGCATCTCGACGCCGCCGGGATCCCCGTGCAACGAGGCGCCGCCCTCACCGCCCTGGATGAGGCCGAGGACACCGTCGTCTGCACTGTCCGGCACGCGGACAGGCAGGACGAGCAGGTCCGGGCCAGTTACGTGGTCGGCTGCGATGGTGCCCACAGTACGGTGCGTCGACTGGCCGACATCGCCTTTCGCGGCGCCGTCTACCCGCAGACGTTCGTCCTGGCCGACCTCGAAGTCGACGGCATAGAGCCCGGCGCGGCGCACGTGTTCGTCTCCCCGCGCGGAATGCTGTTCTTCTTCCCCCTCGCCGCCCCGGCAAGCTGGCGGATGCTGGCGATGCGGCCCCGTACGGACTCCAGTCCACCCGATCAGCAGGTCACCCTCGACCAGGTGCAGGCCCTCAGCGACACCTACACCGCCGGCCGGCTCAGACTTTATGATCCGCTCTGGATGACCAATTTCCGGCTGCACAACCGGGGCGCCGCCAGGTACCGCTCCGGACGCCTGTTCCTGGCCGGCGACGCCGCCCACATCCACAGCCCTGCCGGCGCGCAGGGCATGAACACCGGCATCCAGGACGCGGTCAATCTCGGTTGGAAACTCGCCTTCGTAGTCCGCGGCGTGGCCACACCCGGGTTGCTGGACACCTACGAGACCGAGCGTGCCCCCGTGGGGCGTGCTGTGCTGCGCTTCACCGACCGGGCCTTCACGGTCGCCACCTCCACCAACCCGATCCTGCGACAGCTGCGTGCCCGGCTGGTTCCTCGCATCGCCCCGCTCGCGCTGCGCATCAAGCCGGCCCGGGCGTACGGATTCCGAGCCATCTCCCAACTGGCCATCCACTACCGGCGCAGCGCCGCCTCGACGGACCAGCCCGGCGCGCCCCGGCGCGGCCCCCGGGCCGGGGACCGGCTCCCGGATGCCCCCGTCACCGGCAACACCAGGGCCAACACACTCCACCGCGCCCTTGCCACGCCCACATTCCACCTGCTGCTGTGCGGACCCGACCCATGGCCTATGACCGGCGTCACCGACCTGATCAACCGTTACCGCGGACTCGTCACCACCCATTTCCTCACCCACGACAACAGCGATCCCGCAGCCCTGCACGATCACACCGGCCAAGCCCTGCGCAACCTGGGCCTCGACAACGGCGACAACGCTCAGTACCTGGTCCGGCCAGACGGACACATCGCCTACCGCTCCAGCGGAACAGACCTCACCCGCCTGCACCGCTACCTCGCCCAGTGGCTCGGCACGCAATCCCCAACACCGTGACGGCCGAAGTGTGTCGGACAACCGGACTATTGCCACCGTCTCCGCGGATGGGCAACCACCGGACCCCTACCTCCGCTCACGTGCTGAACGACCAGTAGCGGGCTCAGCCTGCTGCCCGCCCCGCCGCCAGTTCAGTCACCAGCCGCTCGACCCTGGTACGGATCTCGTCGCGGATCGGGCGGACCGCCTCGACGCCCTGGCCGGCCGGATCGTCGAGCTGCCAGTCCTCGTACCGCTTGCCTGGGAAGACGGGGCAGGCGTCGCCGCAGCCCATGGTGACGATCACGTCGGAGGATTCGGCAGTCTCCCATTCGAGCTTCTTCGGGGTCTGGTCGGTGATGTCGATGCCGACCTCGCGCATCGCCTCGACGGCGGCGGGATTGATCTGGGTCGCGGGTGCGGAGCCGGCGGAGCGGACCTCGATGGTGTCCCCGGCGAGGTACCGGAGCCAGCCGGCGGCCATCTGGGAACGACCGGCGTTGTGTACGCAGACGAACAGGACGCTGGGCTTGTCGGACATGATCGGTTCCTTGCGTCGCAGCGGAGGGACGGTGCCGTCGTCCTTCACCCGGACGCCCGGCAGGCCAGTGTGGCGTCGTTGCACGCCGGGCGCGGGAGCACCGTCATGACGGGCTTCCCGCTTCGACGGGTGAGGCCGGGAACAGACGTCGGCGCAGGGCGAGGCTGACGTAGACCAGTGCGACGAGGACGGGTACCTCGATCAGCGGTCCGACGACACCGGCGAGGGCCTGGCCGCTGGTGACCCCGAAGGTACCGATCGCCACCGCGATGGCCAGCTCGAAGTTGTTGCCGGCGGCGGTGAAGGCCAGGGTGGTGGCCCGCTCGTAGCCGAGTCCTATCGCGCGGCCGAGGCCGTAGGAGCCGGCCCACATGATCGCGAAGTACGCCAGGAGTGGGACCGCGATCAGGACGACGTCCCACGGTCGGCTGGTAATGGCGTCGCCTTGCAGGGCGAACAGGATGACGATGGTGAACAGCAGCCCGTACAGGGCGACCGGGCCGATCTTCGGGAGGAAGCGGTCCTCGTACCAGGTGCGGCCCTTCGCGCCTTCGCCGAAGCGGCGGGTGAGGTATCCGGCGAGCAGCGGGACGCCGAGGAAGATCAGCACGTTGCGGGCGATGTCCCAGCCGGAGACAGCCAGCTCCGCACCGGACAGGCCGAGCCAGCCGGGCAGCACCGACAGGTAGAACCAGCCGAGCACACCGAGCGCGATGACCTGGAAGACGGAGTTGAGGGCAACGAGGACGGCGGCGGCCTCGCGGTCGCCGCCGGCGAGGTCGTTCCAGATGATCACCATGGCGATGCAGCGGGCGAGTCCGACGATGATCAGGCCGGTGCGGTACTCGGCGTGGTCGGCCAGGAAGATCCAGGCGAGGGTGAACATGATCGCCGGCCCGATCAGCCAGTTCAGGACGAGGGAGGAGATCAGCAGGCGGCGGTCGCTGGTAACGGTGTCGAGCCGGTCGTAGCGGACCCTGGCCAGTACCGGATACATCATGACCAGCAGCCCGACGGCGATCGGCAACGAGATCCCACCGATCCTCACCGCCTCCAGGGCGGTGTTCAGCCCGGGGATGACACGGCCGAGGAGCAGTCCGGCGACCATCGCCAGACCGATCCACAGCGGCAGGAACCGGTCGAGGCGGGGCAGTCGGCCGACGACGGCGGGTGCCGCGTCGGTGGTTGGGGTGGTGGCCATCAGCACTCCCGGCGGGATCCGGCGTTGGTCCGCGCGCGGGCGGCGAGTTCAGTGAGCTGGGCGGCGGCTGCTTCCAGGGCTTCGGGCAGGAGCCGGTAGTAGGTGAACCGGCCGTGTGGTTCCGCGACGACGAGGCCGGCGTCGCGCAGTTGCCGAAGGTGCCCGGAGACGTTGGGCTGCTTCGCGCCGGTGTCGGCGACCAGGTGACAGGTGCACGCCGGACCCTGGGCGAGAAGGTCGACGATCTGCGCCCGGAGCGGGTCGGCCAACAACCTGATCACATCAGGCGCGTCTGATATCAGCACGACATGATGTAACCATTCGTGGTAGTCGCCCGTCCAGCCGGACAGGTCGACTGGCGGGCCTGCTGCCGCGCACCCCACCCGCAGGGCAACCGCATCACACCCTCCCGAGCAGAGGGAGAAGCTGTTCCTGTCACCTGCGTCCGCTGCAGTGGCACCCCGTCGAGGAGGAAGTCCCACGAAGCCCCGAAGCATCGGCCACCTGGACCACGCTGCCGATCTCCTGCGCGAACGCGCCAGCCGGCACGCTCAGTTCCGCAGCCGTCGATTACGGCGACTCTGGAGGCTTGGCCTTCTGTGGGTAGATCGTCTCGTGCCGGGCCAGCATGGCGACGAACTCGCCGATCTTGCGTTCGCGGGTCTGCGCCCGTTTGACGGCGTTGACGCGGTGGATGAGAGCGAACCGGTTGGTCTTGGTGAGTACGTCGAACATGGCCTGGGCGGCGGGGTCGGCGGCGATGGCGGCGAGGAGGTCGGCCGGCACCTCGGCTTCCGACGGCGGGGCGTAGGCCGCCGCCCACCGCCCGTCCGCCTTTGCGGCTTCCACCGCGGCGCGGCCCGGGGGCAGCATCCGCCCCTGCGCCTCCAGGCGGGCGACGTGGGCGACGTTGCGTTGTGACCAGGAGCTGCGGGGCCGGCGAGGGGTGAACCGGATCCAGGAGGACTCCTGATCCCGTTTACGGGCCTGCCCGTCGATCCAGCCGAAGCACAGGGCCTCGTCGACCGCCTGCTGCCAGGTCAGCCTGGTGACGGTGCCGCCCTGTCTGGTCAGGGCGAGCCAGACACCGGGCGAGGTGGCGTGGTTGGCCGACAACCACACGCGCAGCGCATCGGCGTCCACGACGATCAACTCATCCAGTTCGGCGCTCGCCATGACGGCAGGGTAACCGCTGCGCCGTGGCCACCGCCTCTGCCCGCCGACCAGAGGCTCGTCCGACTGACGTCACTCGTCCAATCCGGACACCCCACCCTGCAACGGCCGCTGTCCATGACCGCAGATCGTGACAGTCCGACGACGTCGTGGGGGCAGTGGCCGTCGGTTCGGCGTCGGGTGACCGAACCGCTGCCGGCGGACTTGCGAAAATCGTCTTAGTCATTAAGATAATCACATGGGCATATCGACTGACTTCTCGGTGGCAATCGCCGGTGCCGGCCTCTCCGGCCTCTGCCTCGCCCAGCACCTGATGCGCGCCGGCATCGACGTGCACGTCTACGAACGGGACCCGGGCCCCTTCGTCCGGCGGCAGGGCTACCGGATCATTCTCGACCGGTACGGGCTGAAGGCGCTGCGCGAGAGCCTGCCCCGCCCGCTGTACCGCCTGGCGCTGACCACCGGCGACCAGCCCGGCGGGCAGCTGCGCTTCACCGACAGCCGACTGCGCGACGCATTCACCATCACTTTCAAGGACGAGCCGCACGCGACCCGCCAGGTCGACCGACTGACCCTGCGGTCGATCCTGCAGTCCGGGCTGGACAGGCGCATCCACTACGGCAAGGCCGCCGTCGCGGTGGACAGCGACGGCCCGGCAAAGCTGCGGCTGCGGTTCTCCGACGGCGGGACCGCCGCGGCGACCGTCGTCGTGGGCGCGGACGGTGTCGGCTCGGCGCTGCGCGCGAAGCTCATGCCCGACGCGGAACCGGAGAACACCCCGATGGCGGGCATCTACGGACGATCGCCCCTGCGGCGCAACGGCGAGAGCGTCATCCCGGACGCGCTGCGTACCAGTGGGGTTCTGGCCATCGCCGACCGGCCGGGCCGGGCCTTCTTCTTCACCGCTATGCGGTTCGGCGAGCGCCCGCGGGAGGCGTTCGCCCGCCTGGCCCCGGGCAGCTATGCGCCCACCGGCGACGACTACGTCATGTGGGGGCTGCTGCTCCGGCAGGAGGAGGTGCCCATCAGCGCCCGCGGGGACCTGCTGGCGCTGTGGACGCTGGCCGCCCGGATGAGTGCGGACTTCCACCCGCTCGTCCGGCGGCTGGTCGACACGGCCGAGTTGGACGCCACGGTATTCAACCCCTTCGCGATCGGCCGGCGCCCGCGTCGCTGGGCGGTGCCCCGGGCGACGATGATGGGCGACGCCGTGCACGCCATGCCGCCGTTCGGCGCTCACGGCGGCAACACCGCGCTCCGGGACGCCGCCCTGCTCGGCCACCGGCTGGTCGAGGCCGCACGGGCGAGCGGCGCGCCGGTGGAGGAGGCGATCGCCGGCTACCAGGACGAGATGGTGTCCTACGCCTTCCGCGCCGTCGACACCGCCGCCGGGCTGATGCGCCGCCTCACCGGAGACGCGGCCGCACCGCACTGGGTGCTGACCCGCGTGTTACCTCGGCTGCACCGGGTCACCGTACCGGAGGCATGATTGCGGGCATGTCCCACGAGCCGGCCCGTGCGTCCGCGATCGCCGACCTCATGCGCGCCGGGCGGGAAGTGTCGCGGCTGTCCATGGTGTTCCGGTACGCCATCGCGGAGCGGCTGGGCCTCACCGTGAGCGACCTGGAGTGCCTGGACTACCTGGCGGACGTCGGATCCGCTACCGCGGGACAGGTCGCCGAGCGGACCAACCTCACCACCGGGGCGGTGACCAGCATGCTCCGCCGGCTCCAGCAGGCAGGATGGGTGACGGCCGAGCGCGATCCGGCGGACCGGCGGCGGGTGATCGTCGCCCTGCGGCCGGAGCGGATCGCCGAGTTGGAGCAACCGTACGAGCGGTTCGCCGAGCGGGCGGAGCGGCTCATCGGAGGCTACAGCGTCGAGGAGGTCATGCTGCTGGTCCGGCACTATGACCGCATGCAGGCGATGTACCTCGCCGAGCTGGACCGCCTCCACAGCGGCGACACCGCGCCGCGGCCTGCCTGAGGCGGACGCCGCGTGACCGACCGCGCTGCCGGTCGCCACCGGACGCAGACCGTGGCGCGAGCCGACCCACAGCCAGCCCGCGGGTGGCTGCCACCGCAAGATCAGGGCATTTCCCTGACCAGATCTTCGACCACGTCGGCCAGTTCGGAGATCTCCCGACGTCCGTCAAGCTCGATGGTGGCCCCACGTCTAAGAAGCGGCTCAACGGTACGGATGTACCGGGCGATCTCCGCCTGCTGTTCGGGGGTTCTTCCATAGGGGTTCGTCCGGTGGGTGACTCGTTGGAGAAGAACCTCCAACGGTGCGCTGAGGAGGACGACATGGTGGAAGCGGTCGTAGAAGCGGACCTGGTTGTCCACGGTCCCTGACACGATCAGATCGCGATGTCGGGCAAGCAACCCGCTCATACGAGGCTCATCCCAGGTCCCATCGGGCAGTTCCCAGTCGCCGTAATCCGTATCGACAGTAAGGAAACCGCGTCGGTGAAGCTCTTCGAGGACCGTGGTCTTCCCTGCGCCCGACATGCCGGTCACCAGTACCCGCGCCACGTCCCGTACGGTAGCGACCGACGAGGCACGAGTCGACCGATGACCCCGAGCCGCGTGGGTCGCGGGACCAAGCGGGCCGAACGGCGCATACATTGACAGTCATCACTGCTGGGTGCAGCATGTCGGAATGGGCCACAGGCATCTGCTCGGCGTCGTACTCGCCTTCGCACTGGTGATTTCCGGACCGGCGCCGGCACAGGCGAGCGTGCCGGTGACCCCGCCCGGCGCCCCGCGGGCCGCCGGCACGCAGTTCCTCTCCGCCACCACCGTCGACCTGGCCTGGATGCCGGCCACCACGGGCAGCAACCCGATCGCGGCGTACGAGGTCTACGCCCGCCGGCCGGGCTGGATCTACCCGGACCAGCTCGTCACCACCGCGACCGGCGCGTGGGTCTTCGTGCCGATCGGCGGGTTGCGCCCGGCCACGACCTACGAGCTGTACGTGCGGGCACGCGACACCAGCGGCCTTCGCGGGCCGGCCTCGGCCCCCGTGACCATCACGACCCTGCGGGGCGAAGTTGTGCCCGGCCCGCCGGTGGCGACCGACATCACCGCCACCACCGCCACGGTCTCCTGGCGACCACCGGCGGTCGACATCGAACGGATCGCCGGCTACGACCTGATCGTCCCGCCCGCAACCCCGACCCAGCCGATCCAGATCCGGGCGAGCACGGGCCCGTCGACGACCAGCGTCCCGCTCACCGGGTTCAGGCCAGGCACGAGCTACACGTTCATCGTCGTCGTCCGCTACACCGACGGCACACCGCGCTCGGCCCCGTCCGCCCGCGGCACCGTCACCACCGTCCCGTCGGTGCCGCCGTCCCCGCCGTCCGACCTGACCGTCACCACGCTCACCCCGACCTCCGCGACACTGTCGTGGACGGCCTCGACACCAGGCGACTTCCCGATCTCCCGGTACTTCACGTACGTCAACGGCGGTGCCCTCGGCGTCTCGAACCCCGCCACGGACGTACGGACCGTCACGTTCGCGGTCTCCCCCGGCAACACGTACGAGGTCTACGTACGCGCGGTCGACCAAGCGGGCATCTACTCCACCCCCTCCGAGACGGTGACTTTCACCACCCCCAGTCGGTAGGTCACAGCAGCCTTCAGGAAGCGGACGTCAGACGCTTTCTGATCTTGCGCGCCCGAGGGGCCCGCGATCGGGCCCGAACCATACCCGTCAGAACGCGGCGGGGCGGGCCAGGTAGCCGGCCTCCCGCACCGCGGCGACCAGCGCGTCGGTGTCGACCTGCGCCGGGTCATGGACGATCACGTTCCGGGCGGAGGCGAAGTGCACCTTGACCGACTCGACACCGGGCAGCCGGCCCACCACCGGCACCTGGCAGCAGGTGGTCCAAGCCGCGATGCGCCGCAGACCTGGGGTGGGTCGGGCAGCGCTTGTTCGGGGGCCGATGACGGTGATCAGCGCTGAAACGGAGGCGGTCAGATCCAGGCGCATCTGATATCAGCACTGCCTGATGTAATTACTCGTGCTGGGCGGCCGTCCGGTCGGCCGGGATGAACAGCAGGTGTACGGGCTGCTGAAAGGCGACGGCGACAAGCCGGCGACGCAACGGTCACACGCTTGCCGGGGTCCCGATGTGGAGCAGGCTCGCGAGATGCCGCATGATCCCGGAACGCGCCCGGTAGTAGACCCAGGTGCCTCGGCGCTCGGCGTCGACGAGGCCAGCCTCGCGCAGGGTCTTGAGGTGGTGGGAGATCGTCGGCCCGGACAGGTCGAACTCCGGGGTGAGATCGCAGACGCAGATCTCCCCGGCGGGCGCCGACGCGATCATCGACATCAGCTGGAGGCGTACCGGGTCGCCGAGGGCCTTGAAGGCCGGAGCGAGCACGGCGGCGGTCTCCGCGGGGATGCGCTGTTCGCTGATCGGTGCGCAGCAGGGCTTCCCGGCGTTGAGGTCCGCCAGGGTGAGCGCCGGCGCTTGCTTCGACATGGGTCTAGGTTGACAGATCTCGAATCAGCGTCCAAATCTCTGATTCGAAAAACGTCGAGACAGCCTCGACGTGAGGAGGATGTCATGTTCCGCCTGTTCCGCCGCCGTTCCCCTCTCGCAGGGGTCCGCTTCTGCGACGGCTGCGCCGAGGTGACCACCGCCGAACAGCGCGCCCGGCGCCGCTACGACCGCGGCCACACCGACACCTATCCGTTGACCCTGCCCCGCTGACAGTTGAGGAGTCCCGCCATGACCGGAAACGGAAGCACCGGTGGTCTCGCCGGAGACCCGGCCGCCGCGCTGAATGTCGCCGGGTCCACCGGCTGCTGTGGCAACCCTGCCCAGCGGCCGACAACGGCAGTGGTGTCGCCGTCGTCCTTGAAGCCGCCCGGATCCTCGCCGCCGCCCTGCCCGAGGGCGTCGGTCTGTCCGTGGCGCTACTCGACGGCGAGGAGGTCGGCGCGCTCGGCTCCGCCCACCACGCCGCCCGCCTGGCCGAGACCGGCGCGACCCCGCTGGTGGTCAACGTCGACGGAGCCGGGCACCTTCACCAGGCCGCCGCCGTCGAGGCCGGCGGACCCGCGCACGGCCTGCTCTCCGTCCTCGGCCAGGCTGGCCGGCACACCGGCGTACCCCTGGTCGCGGGGGCGGTCGCCTCGGACAACCGCCGCTACGCCGCTGCCGGCCTCGCGGCGCTCGGCAACGGGGCGGCATGGCCGGCTACCACAGCCCGGCCGACACAGCCGACCGCGTCGAGCCCGCCACCCTGGCCGCGATCACCCAGCTCGTCGTCGCGACCGCGTGGCTCGCCTCCACCACACCGACCACCCTTCGATCGTCTATCGGCGATGAACGATAGAGTTGCTGATGGCGGGTGCTTCGTGATGGCGGAGTTGCTGGAGCGGACGGTCGCGGCGCAGTACGCGTCCTGGTTCCGGGCCCTCGCGGACCCGAGCCGGGTGCAGATCGTGGAGTACCTGGCCCGGGCGGCCCGACCGATGAGCGTTGGAGAGATCGTTGGGGCCGTCGGGCTGGCGCAGTCGACCGTGTCGCAGCACCTGAAGATCCTCGCCGACGTCCGGTTCGTCCTCGTCGACCAGGTCGGCAACGCCCGCCACTACCGGATCAACGACGCCTGCGTCAGCTGCTTCCCCTCCGCCGCCGACGTGGTGATGGGCAGACCCGCACCGGCGCCGATCGGCGGCTGCTGATGCGGATCCGCCCGATGCGGCCCGCCGACGCCGATCTACCAGGCTGGTCTGGACGGCGGCCACGCGAGCTTCGAGACCACGGCGCCGACCTGGGCGGCGTTCGAGGCCGGCAACGGCCCGACCACCACCTGGTCGCCGTCGACGACGACGGCACAGTGCTCGGTTGGGTGGCCGTCTCGCCGGTGTCCAGTCGTGCCGTCTACGCCGGGGTCGTGGAACACTCCGTCTACGTCCATCCCACCGCACAAGGTGCCGGGGTCGACGCGGCCCTGCTCGACGCGTTGATCGCCTCGACAGAGGCCGCCGGAATCTGGACCATTTAGTCCGGGATCTTCCCGGAGAACGTCGCCAGTCTGGCCCTGCACCGGTGGGCCGGCTTCCGGATCGTCGGCGTTCGGGAGCGGATCGACCGACACCGGGACACCTGGCGCGACGTCATCGCGATCCAACGCCGCAGCCCCACCGGCACCTGACCGCTGCCAGCCCTCGACCTCTGAGCTATGACCCCGCCCGACCTGCTATTTCGAGTACCTTCAAGATAGAGGAGATGTCATGAACGACCGTCTGGAAGACCTCCCCGTGGTCGTGATCGGCGCCGGGCCGGTGGGCCTGGCCGCCGCCGCTCACCTCCACCAGCGCGGGCTGCCGTTCACCGTCCTGGAGGCCGCCGACAGCCCCGCCGCGGCCGTCGCCCAGTGGGGGCACGTGCGGCTGTTCTCGCCGTGGCGGTACAACGTCGACCAGACCGCCGCCGCACTACTACGCGACGCCGGCTGGGTCGGACCCGACCCCGAAGTACTGCCCACCGGCGGTGACCTCGTCGCGGACTACCTGCGCCCGCTGGCCGACCTGCCCGCGCTCAAGCCGAACATCCGGTACCGGGCACGAGTCGTCGCGGTGACCCGGCTCGGCCTGGACCGGCTCCGCACCACCGGACGGGACACCACCCCGTTCCTGATCCGGCTCGCCTCCGGTAAGGACGTGCTCGCCCGCGCGGTCATCGACGCCTCCGGCACCTGGCAGACCCCCAACGTTCTCGGCGCCGCCGGCATCCCCGCCCACGGAGAAACCACCGTCACCGACGTCATCTCGCACGCGCTGCCCGACGTGCTCGGCGCGCACCGCGACCAGTTCGCCGGCAAGCGGGCCCTGGTCGTCGGCGCCGGCCACTCCGCCGCGAACACCCTCCTCGCCCTGGCCGAACTCGCCGAGCAGGCACCTGGCACGACGGTCAGCTGGGCGATCCGGGCGGCCAGCCCGGCCCGCGCCTACGGCGGCGAGACCGCCGACGCCCTACCCGCCCGCGGCGCCCTCGGCACCCGGCTGCGCGAACACGTCGAAGCCGGCCGCATCGAACTGATCACCGGCTTCCCCGTGCAGCAGCTCGCGCCGACACCGGAGGGCGCGGTGGCGGTGTCCGACGGGACCCGGACCATCGTGGTGGACCGGATCGTGTCGGCGACGGGTTTCCGGCCGGACCACTCCATCGCCTCCGAACTGCGGCTCGACCTGGACCCGATCATGGGCTCCACCCGGGCCCTCGCCCCGCTGATCGACCCCAACCAGCATTCCTGTGGCACCGTGCCCCCGCACGGGGTCGACGAACTCAGCCACCCCGAGCCCGGCTTCTACGCCATCGGCGTCAAGAGCTACGGCCGCGCCCCGACATTCCTGATGGCCACCGGCTACGAACAGGCCCGCTCCGTCGTCGCCGCCCTCGCCGGCGACTGGACCGTGGCCCGCGACGTCCAACTCGACCTGCCCGAAACCGGCGTCTGCAACAGCAACCCGATCCTCAACGACAACACCACCACCAGCGACGGTGGCTGCTGCGGCACCCCGACCGCCGACACCACCCCGACCAGCCGCGGCGGACGCGGGCTCGCCACCGGAATCTCCGGCGGCGTCCTCGCCGCGTCCCTGCCCCTCGTCGGCGCCTCCACCTCACCCGGCAGCGAGTCCGCCAACGGCTGCTGCGCCAGCTGACCCATGCCGACCACGGAACCGGTGGCCACCCGACCGAAGGGCGGCCACCGGGCCCGGTTGTACGGCTGGCGGATCGTCGCCGCTTTCGCGGTCACCCAGACCGTCGGCTACGGCGCCCTCTACTACTCCTTCGCCGTCCTGCTCCACCCGATGACGGTCGACCTGCATGCCTCGCCCACCCAGGTCACCGGCGCGTTCACCGCCGCGATCCTCGCCTGGGCGGTCGTAGCGGTACCGGTCGGCCGGTGGCTCGACCGGCACGGCGGCCGGGCCGTCATGACCTGCGGCTCGCTGCTCGGCACCGGCCTGCTCATCGCCTGGTCCCAGGTCCGCACCATCACCCAGCTCTACGCCGTCCTCATCGGACTCGGCGGGTGTATGGCGATGGCATTGTACGAGGCGGCGACGGCTGTCATCGTCTCCTGGTTCGACCCCGAACGCCGACCCCGCGCACTACTCGCCATGATCGTCGTTGCCGGCTTCGCCAGCACCATCTTCCTCCCCCTCACCGGACTGCTCGTCGACCACCACGGCCGGCGTGACGCGCTGCTCGTCCTCGCCGCCATCCACGGGATGATCACCATCCCGCTACACGGCCTCGTCGTCCGCGGACCACCGCCCCATCACGCCACCACACGGCAGTCCACCGCCGCCGGACGTGGCCTCGTGGTGCGGGCGGCCCTGCGGGACAGCAGGTGTTGGTTCCTCGCCGCCGCGTTCGTCGCCCACAGCGCCGCGATGAGCGCCATGACCCTCCACCTCGTCGGCTTCCTCACCCACGCCGGCCACCCGGCCACCTTCGCCGCCACCATCGCCGGCCTGCTCGGCGTCCTGTCCGTCACCGGCCGACTGCTCCTCACCGGCGCGCGACGCCGGATCCGACTGACCACCCTCGTCGCCGGCATCTTCGGCGTCCAGGCCGCCGCCGCCATCTGCCCGCCGTTCATCGCGGCCACCCGGGTCGGCGCGGTCGCCGGAGTGACCGCGTTCGGGGATCGGGTTCGGTGTGGCCAGTTTCGCCGCACCCGCGATGCTCGCCGACCGGGTACGGCACCGTCGGCTACGCCACCATCGCCGGCGTCCTCGCCACCCCCGTCACCCTCGCCAAAGCCGGCGCGCCCCTGACCGCCGCCGCCCTGCTGACCACCCTCGGCGACTACACACCCGTCCTGGTCGCCATCAGCGCCACCTGCGCCGTGGCCGCCGTCGGCATCCGCGGCAAGGCCACGAGCGCCCCGCCGGTGACGGGCGGATGAGAGACGTCGGCGCCGCCTGGTCGACTGCCCGCCATGGCCACCGTGAACTGGGAACGCGAGCCCGGCGACGTGGCAGTGTCCCGCGGCACCGCCGGGCCGGGAATGTGGCACTCCGGCCAGGACCGAAGCGGAGCCCTACGGTTCCAGTTCTACCTGGACGGACCCGGCGGCGACGAGCTCCGCGTCCAGGCAGACTCCCTGACCGGCAAGACCCCTGCCGACGTGCTGCCGGCGATACGGATGGCCGCGGACTTCGTCGACGGCAACGCGATCCTGCCGCCGTACGCGGCGGCAGGCCGCTGACCTCCGCCTGGGACGTGGCCGTCTCCGCGCTGCGCGCCAACGCCGGGTGGCACGGCACCCTCCTCGAAGCCCTGACGGCCATCCAACGCCACACCTACCAGCGGGTGACGATCCCCGACGTCCAGACGATGGCTGCCGACGACATCGAGACCATCCTGCGGACCGGCCGTCTCCTGCGCGGCGAGCGGATCGAGGCCCCCTGGACGGAGGTGACACCGACCGTCGTCACGCCGGACAGGCTCCCCCGCACCGACGCCGAGTTCAGTCTCGTCTCCGACCGGCCGATCACCGTGCGGCTCGGCGCCCGGGAGATCACCCGTCGCGGCGAAGCGTCGCGTGCTGCGGCAGGGCGGCAGCGGTCTGGTCCAGGTGGGCATTACCGGGCGGCCCGGGTCGCCACCCCTGCCGAGATCGCAGCCGTCGAACCCTGCGCCACCGTTCGACTGCTGCCCGGCTCCACCGACCAAGCCGTGATCGTCGCCGTACCCATCCCCCAAACCGCCGCAGCCGACACCGACCGCGAGGCCCGCATGCCCGACTCCGCGACGTAGGCCCTCAACCGGCCAGCCGCCGCAGAACGTAGCCGGCATCGTCACCCACACCACGGATCGTCGCGGAGGCGAAACTGCGCTGATGCTCCAGGCCGACATACCCCAACCCGGGCACCGTCGTCGACACACCCCGCTCGTGCAGCGGCCGGCCCCGCCCGTCCACCGCCGCCGTGTCCGCCAGGTACGCCAGGTCGGGCCGGAACCCGGTCGCCAGAATCAGCACATCAACCCGCTCCCGTGCCCCGTCGGCCCAGACCACACTGTCGCCGTCGATACGGGTGAACACCGGCCGGTGATCCGGCTGACCGGCCCGTACCGCCGCTCGGTACCGGCCGTCGTCAATCACTGGCACCGTGCCCTTCACCAGACGCGGCCCCCACCGGGAGGAATCCAACCCGGTACGGGTCAACCACCAGTGGAAATCCCGGCCCAGGATCCGTTGCGACTGCCATCGCAACGGCCCCCGCGTCGCCAGACTCACCCGCGCCACCGCCGCGAGTTCCACCCCGATCTGCACCGCCGAGTTCCCACCCCCGACCACCACCACCCGAGCCCCCGAAAACAGCGACGGCTCCCGATACTCCGCCGAATGCAGCACCCGACCCCCGAACGTCTCCAAGCCCGGCAACCGCGGCCGGTACGGACGGCCGAAACCGCCGCTGGCCGCCACCACCAACGGCGTCCGCAGCACACCACCGTCCGCCGTGACCACCTCGAACCCGTCCCCGGCCCTGGCGACACGATCCACCCGCTGCCCCCACCGCAGATCAGCATCCAGCCGCGCGACGTACGAGGTCAGATAGGTGACCACCTCGTCACGCACCGGATACCGCCCGGGCTCTCCCGGGAACGGCAGTCCCGGCAGCGACGAGAACCGGGCCGGGGAGAACAACGTCAGACTGTCGTAATACCGGGGCCATGACCCACCCGGGCCCGGCGACGCGTCCAACACCACCGGCGACAGGCCCCGGCTCACCGCCACCTGCGCGGTCGCCAGACCCGCCTGGCCACCCCCGACCACCAGCACGTCGACAACATCCATGACCTCAAGGTATCGTCATATCGCGAGAACACGAAATGATATGGTGACCGACACTGGAACATGATGAACACAACGGCAGCCCTCGACGGGCCGACGCAGGACTTCCTCAAGGCCCTCGCCAGCGAAACCCGCCAACAGATCATGATGCTGTTCGCCGGCGGGCAACAGCTCACCGTCGGCGAAGTCGCCGACCGCTGCGGACTAGGCCAGTCCACCGCGTCCGAACAGCTTGCCCTGCTCCGCCGCGGCGGGCTGCTCACCTCCACCCGACACGGCAAACTCGTCCGTTACCGCGCCGACACTCCCAGCATCACCGCCCGACTCACCGACCTGCGGAACTACCTCGGACACTGCTGCCCGACACCCGACACGGGCGCGAACGAGGCGCCGAAGAAGTAGCCGCAGTCCACGCCACCTCAGGCGACCCTGGGCCCAATAGCCCTTTCGACGAGTCCACGGCCACGAGAACGACGGATGAGCCCGCCGTCACCGCACTCGCTCAACCTCACGCCAGCAGGTCCGGGGAGCGGAGCGGGGCTGTCTCGCTAACGGCTCTGTCTCACATCCGGTGGTGACCGAAGGTAGTCGATGTCGTTGAGATCATGTGCGCGAGTTCGATGATCTTACGAAAATGGTGTTCTCGGGACTGTCGCCGCTGGCGATCGACGACGTTACTGACGAGGGCCAACGGATTGTGGTGCTGGCTCGGACTCCCGAGGGGCCAGTGGCCTGTCCGGGCTGCGCCGCCGCGACGAGCCGGGTGCACGGGTATCACCAGCGGACCCTCGCGGACGTGCCGGTCGATGCCCGGCCGGTGGTGCTCCGGGTGCGTGTACGTCGGTTGGTGTGCCCAACCCCGGGCTGCCATCAGACGTTCCGGGAACAACTGCCCGGGGTCCTGAACCGCTACCAGCGCCGCACACCTCGGCTGATCTCCCAGGTCGGTGCAGTGGTGCGGCAATTGGCCGGCCGCGCCGGCACCCGGGTGTTGTCAGCCCTGGCGGTGGCCGTGTCCCGGCACACCGCCCTGCGGACGTTGCGGCGCATACCGCTGCCGGAGCGGCAGGTGCCCCGCGTGCTCGGGGTCGACGACTTCGCGATGCGGCGACGTCAGCGTTACGCCACCGTCCTGATCGACGCGGTCACCCGTGAGCGCATCGATGTGCTTCCCGACCGCAGGGCCGCCACGTTGGAAACGTGGCTGCGTAAGCACCCAGGCGTCGATGTGGTGTGCCGGGACTCCTCCGGCGCCTACGCCAACCCTCGGGAAATGCATCAGACGGGCGAGAAAGTCGCAGCTGGCATGGTGAAGGCGGGGCTTGGAGCTTAGCGGAGCGCACGTTAGCGCACGGCTTTGACCTGCTCGTTTGGCGAT